>QMWY01000007.1 GCA_003661865.1 Thermoprotei archaeon | reverse complement strand
TCCTCTACTGGCGACCTAGACTCGCCAACGTCCGCCAGATCCACGTCGCTTACGTACTCTATCTCCGACATGCCGACATATCCCGTCTCCCACCTGACCCTAGCCCTGACGTGCGAGCACCTAGACAAGTCCTTCTCGCACACTATCCCGTGGCCGCGGTGTTCATCCCTATACTCTTCCTCGTAGTACAAGCCGGACACCTAATTAGGTATCGTCTTTCTAGGAAAATAAGCGTTAGCGGAAAACTAGCGTTTTTTCATAAGCTAGTACTCCTTAAGCGTTGGCGGGGTTACGTGCTAGCACCTAGGTAGCTCTCACCCATACACTATTCCGTAGCCGCGGTACTCGTCCGTTCTGGTTCTCCGCTACTTTTATAACTTTTGTAACATATGTATGCGGAGAGCCTTCCCCCCTCCACCAAAACGGCTTCATAGAGAGGCATTCAGGGGGAACGGAAACTCCCCTCATCCTGAGCATGTTCAAACAGGCTATAACGTCTCTATCGTTTTCGTAACCGCAACTCCTGCACTTCATCAGCCTCCGCCCATTCGGTGCTAATTTCCCACCACATATCGGGCAGAGGCTTGAGGTATTACGTGGATTAACGTAAACGACGGGTATTCCGTTAAGCTTAGCCTTGTATTCGATGAAGAACTGCAACTTCCTAAAGTTCCACGAATGCAATCTTCGGTTCAGGTTCCTGCCCTTGTTTATGCTCTTTCGAATCCCCCTCAGGTCTTCCATTATTATGCCGAACCCGTGCTTCTTAGCGAAATCGACAACTATTCTGGCAATCTTATGACATAAGTCGTGAGCCTTGCGCTTCTCTCTGCCAGAATACTTCCGCATAAGCCTCTTAGACGTTATTGGCTTGTACTTCGATAACTTCTGGATCCTCCTCCTAATTTCGAAATAAGTAGTGTGGATAGTTCTGAGGTCATGTTCGATCCTCAAAATATGTGGGTTTGAGCTGACGCCAGTTATGTTGCTCTCGTTTATGTCTATCGCAATCCAGTCCTCTGGATCAGTTAAATCGACGACCTTCCTGAAAGGAATTAACACCTTGGTCTCGTTTATCGATATCTCGCCGACTCTTAACCTACCAGTTTTCCACTCATCGATGAACTTCCTTTGATACTTCCCGTACTTCAACTTAATATACAGGAACTTTCTGGGCTTAACGGAGATCCTTATCCTGTCGCCCTCATACTTCACGAGTTGATGGTCGAGCTGTATAAAGAGTTTCCGAGCTACTGGTCTATCTCCCTTCGCCAATCCCTTCCTCTTCAACCTCCTCCAGCTTTTAAGCATAGACGTGGCGACTCTACAAGCCGAGTGGCAAAAGTGCGTCGAATAATCCCACCTTTGTTTCCACTCGTTGTAGATGAGCTTTCTTAGCGAGTAGTAGCTCGTGACGTTATTCTCTATGGCCTTCTCGATGCACCAGTTCACCATGTCCCTAAAGTCTTCCAGCATCTTTCTTATGTACTTGTTCGGCACGTACTTGAACGGTACTGATAACGTTATTTCCATAGTAGTGTGGCACCTGTAGTGTAGTACCCTTTAAGGCATAAAAAGGTTTTCGCGCTTTAAAAGTAGCTAAAAATGTTATGAATACAACATTATGCATACCAACCCTTTTGTTGACCCCTATTATTGACGAAAACGAAATATGCGGAACGGGTATAATAGGGAAAAAGGGTGGCACCTGCAACCCTATAAACTTAAAGGATCCTAGTCCCAAACCTTCACGGATCCGCCATGGCTAATAGCACTTGACCCTAGCTATGCATTCGTCGAAGTCGGGCCTGCCGTAGCACCTCCTTATCTTCATGGCCATGCACCCTATTACGCTTCTGCTGACGCCGCTGTTCGCCATCTCCTTCATGAACTCGCCTACGTCCTCTCCCCCGTACGTGTCCCTTATTATGTCAGTCGCCAGCTTGTCCACTAGCACCCTCCTGACAAACCTCTTTCCCTTTTTGCTGAGCTGGAAGTCCTCCTCGATGTATTCCATCAGCTTTGAGTACGCCTCGTCGAGATCCTTGGCCATGTCGAACGGGCTGGTCTCAAGCGCCATCTTCTCGTACTCGGAGGATATCTTGCGGATCGGGGGTATGCCAGTCCTCCTCCCTATGTCCTCCTTCATCACCTTCCACGCCTTCAGCTTGCACATGTTCTCCCCGAAGTGGAGCACCGACCCCTCGGTGACTATGCACTTCTCGTTCACCCTGTCGAACTCGCTCATCAGCTTGAGCAGGAACTCCCTGAGATCCCTCTCCTCAGGCAGTTTTACCCCGTGCAACCCGCTGCTCTCGACCACGCGCTTGATCTTCCCCTTCTCTACCTCTATAACCGCGTACCTAGGGACTAGGTCTATCCCGTGCTCCCTAGCGACCTCGTCCCTGACCTCGGGGCTTACCGGCTCGTAGTTGTCCCACTCCCTGAGCCCGCCGCTCCTCCTGAGCAGGTGGGTCATCTCGAAGTGCACCCCGTGAGGGAGGTCTTCGATATCCTCCGTGGCCCTCTTGTCGGTGATGCCGGATCTTATGCCCATTTCGTCCAGCTCGGAGCCCCACGCCTCGAACACGGGCACGTAGCCCCTTCCGACAAGCTCCTCCACCTTCCGCCTCAGGTCTTCCGGCATGCGCCTGAGCGCCCTTATTATCTTCCCGCTTGGATATACCCTGAGCCTGGTCTTGGGCAGCACCACGTATCCGCCGTCCCTGCCGTGCACTGGGTAGAACAGAAGGTTGAAGCCGTCCCTCTTCACGTCTATGTACACCCTCCCAGTGAACTCGGCGAGCTCGGGCATCAGCTTGAGGGTGTTCGGGTCTATGCAGTACCTGAGCTTGGGCATGTTCGGCGTTACCTGCGTCTCTACCCTCTCGTTCCCCCTTATTATCGCCTTTCCCATGTACTTGTTGTGCCTCATGTACACGTCCGCATATATGTTCCCGTACCTAGGTATGCTGTTCCTCTCCAGCTTGAACGCGTCCCCCAGCCACTCGGGCATCCCAGAAATGGCATCCGGCCGCATCGGTATGAATATTGAGTGCTAGGCTATTTAAAAACTACATGCGGCTTAGGGAAAAGGGGCACAGGTACCAAGTACTGCTTGCCGTTCATTCGGACTCCCTAGGCCGTCCGAATCTCTCGACTATACAGCCAGCAAAATCCTCTATTCTCGGCTTCTCAAGCCAACACATAGAATGGTGCCAGTGACATTATATGTAATAGTTTTTATAGTGACCGCCACGAACATAAATACGGTGGTGTAATGCCCGTCAGGTTTAGCGTCAGGAAGGTTAGGCCGGATATGCAACTGGTTGAGTTCCAGATCGAGGGCGGGGTGCTGGACGTTAAAGAGCTGGCCGATGCGGTAGAGAACGCCCCAGAAGTTGACTACACCAAGGGGGTGTGCATCTCCGGCAGGGGGCCCATATGGTTGCACGTCGCCCTGTCCCACAAGTATCACCCCACGCCGTTCATAGCAAACTACGACCCTAGGCTCGGCGGGTGCGTGGTCACCTCAACCCACACCAGAGAGAGGAGGATAGGTGAGGTAATAGAGGTGTAGTATGACCGAGATAAGGTTGCGTATTGGGTTCCCAGATAGTGCGGTTGAGATATGCAGGATACTGCGCAGACACGGAAAGGAGTGCTACATAGTGGGCGGCGCGGTAAGGGACAAGCTACTTGGTAAGGAGCCGCATGACATAGACATTGCGACTGACGCGGTTCCGGACGAGACGGAGAGGATATTCTCGTCCGCCGGTTGCAGGACGTACCCCACGGGGAAGCAGTACGGCACAATCACGGTCACATGCGACGGGAGGAACTTCTTCGAGGTGACCACGTTCAGGGGCGAGAAGTACAGGAGGGGGTCTAGGAAGCCGGAGGTAACGTGGGGGAGGAGCATACGCGAGGATCTGTCTAGGAGGGACTTCACCATAAACGCCATGGCGTACGACCCGATAGACGGGGTGCTGGTAGACCCGTTCGGCGGGTACGAAGACCTGAGGAACGGCATCATAAGGGCGGTTGGGGACGCTAGGGAGAGGTTCTCGGAAGACCCGCTCAGGATATTCAGGATGTGCAGGTTCGCGTCCGTGCTGGGCTACGAGATAGACAGGGACACGTTCGAGGCCGCGAAGGAGAAGTCCGACGAGCTGAGCTGGATACCGATGGAGAGGAAGACCGAGGAGTTCAGGAAGGCGTTCCTCAAGAGCGAGTCGCCCAGCTACTTCGTCGACTGCCTAGTCAAGTCGGGGGCGATGCGCCACTACATGCCCGAGGTGTACGACATGATAGGCGTGCAACAGCCCCCGCCACACATGGAAGACGTGTACACGCATGCGCTAATAGCACTCGACAGCATAGCGACCAAGGACTACGAGCTGAGGATGGCGGCGCTATTACACGACATAGGCAAGCCGAAGGTGAGGAGGGAGACTAGGCCCTACTTCCCAAGGCACGCCGAGGTCAGCGCCGATATGGCGGAGGAGATGCTGAGGAGGACTAGGCACACCTCGAAGGAGGTAAGGAAGATAGGAGTGCTGGTCAGGAACCACATGAAGGTGCATGAGCTTGCCCCAAGGACCGGCAGGGACGCTAGGAGGCTATTGAGGAGGCTGGTTAAGGACGGGCTTGAGAAGGAGTGGGTGGACGAGTACATAGAGCTCGTGAGGGCGGACACAAAGGCCACGCTGGGCCTGCCTAGGGACAGGGTCGAGGCGGTCGAGAGGGGGCTTGAGCTGTTAAGCGAGTGGAGGAACGCGCCCGTGGACAGGAGGGATCTGGCGATAAGCGGCAGGGATCTGGTCGAGCTGGGCGTCGAGCCTAGGAAGATAGGCGCGATACTGGAGAAGCTTGTGGACTACGTGGTGGAAGACCCGTCTAGGAACGAAAGGGAGGCGTTGCTCAGGAGGGCGGCGGTGCTGGCGAAGAGCATGGGCGCGCTAAGGAAGGAACGGACGGTACGTTAGCCCGTTATCACGTTTATAAGCGCGTTCGGCCTAGTCACGACTATCCTGCCGTTCTTGCTGTCTATCTTCACGTTGAACATGACCGAGTAGCCCTCCCTGACCATCTCCATTATCATGTACTCGGCTATCGTCGAGACCGTCACAGGCTTCATGTTTTTGTCCTCGCACACCAGTATCTCCAGGGGACCGCGTGCCACGACCCTGCCCCCGCTTATCGTTATGTCGCCCCTCACGAACGCTTGGGCCAAAATCCTGAGAGCTTCGCTGATCGACAGGCCCAGATCCTTAGCCTTCCTAGCGAATGCCATGTACTCGCCGTATGGTAGCTTCGCGTTCACACTCCTGTACGGCCTCTCTTCCTGTGCCGCCTCCAAGGCTACTGCACCTCTATTGGGATCATGAAGCCCCTCCTCCACATGGGCGCGAACGACAGGTAGTGGCTCACCCTTACGAACCTCCTTAGCCATCCCACTATCCTGCCGGCCTCCTTCTTGACGGTGTCGCACGGGGTATTGCTGGGAACCCTAAAGGCTAGGTAGTAGTAGAACCTAGTCCTGAACGGCTTGCACACTACCAAAGTGTCCTCTATCGGTAGCCTAGACGTGGCTTTGACCATCACCTCCAGCTCCCTTATTCGATCCTTCGCCCCAAATATCTCCTCGACCTCCCTATCACTGAGTATTATCCACCTCAACTGCTCTTCGCCTCCGCGGTCTTCCTCCTCCTCTTCTTCGCCTTCAGCAGGTCGTAGTACATGGTTAGTATGTTCTTCTTGTACACTGCCATGTATGCCTGCGCTATGGTCTTGAACTTGCCCGATATTATCATCTTCATCAGCTCTTCCGCCTTTTCGGTCAGCGACACGAGCCTCTTCCTCCCCCTCTTCTCTACCCTGAACAGCTCGCCCTCGTACGCCCTGATCATGTCGTCTATTGTGCTGCTCGACGGGATGGGCTTGCTGACCCTCTCAGCTAGCAACCTAGATATGGCGTACGATGTCATCGGCTCCATGCTGGTGAATAGTATGTCGCATACGTGGGTCAGGTACAGATCCCTTCTGTAGTCCCTGTAGGTTGGGTAGAGGGTTGTCGAGATAAGACCCAGTTGCTTGGGTACGGTTATGGTGCTTGATTTCTTCTGCTGTGGCCGTGGCACGGCTACGGTTCCCCTGACAACGGCTCTCTCTATTGGCTTCTCCTCGAACAGCAATCTGTAGACGAACTTCCACGATGGGTGCATGCTACCGAACAGCTCGTCGTATGGGGAGGGTAGCTCCTTGGACGGCACGAAGTAGACGGGCAGGTTGAAGAGCACCCTCGTGAACGGACCCGTGTCCTTTACCTGGCTCTGTGCCTCTTTGCTGATGAACGTAGAGTGCCATATTATCAGCTTCAGCGATATGGGGTTGTAATATATCAGCACGGGCAGGTTGAGCCCGCCGGCCACTACTGACAGGTACGAGAAGAACCTCTGCGAGTTGTTCTGCACGTCAACTCCGATGTACCTGTACATGAACGGTATCCCGTACCTAGTCTTCCTAGCCATGCTCATCCTCCTCCTAGTATCTAGTGCCTTCTCGAACTCCCTCCACCCCTCGCTTGAGAACACCCTGTGGCACACGGGGCACGCCGTGCCGAAGAGGATGTACAGCTTTTCGCTTATGACCCACGAGTCGTCCTCGACGGCCTCAGATATGGAGCACGCGACCACGTCCTGCAATAGTGCTATGTCCTCGCACACGCCCTCATACGAACCCTTTACGTAGAAGTAGTCCTCATCAGCCACCGGCCTGACCAGCCTAGACCTTATGTTGTAGACCAGCCCCATCGCGAGCCTGGCGTCAGGCGACCTAGCCTGTATTCTCGACAGGCACATCTGGAGCGTGTTTAGCGTCCTAAGTATCAGCTCGCCGTTCTTCCTGTATATCCTGTACCCGCTACCGTACCCGGACGCCTTTAGGGCCGGCGGGTTCTCCTCCAGCCTCTCTATTGCCCTCGCGTCCTCGGGGATCGGCCTGAACAGGTCGTATATGTGCTCTAGGTGGTTGTGCATCAGGGTCATGAGCGTAGCCCTGAGCAGGTCTTCATTGTCACCTATGTTCCTAATGTCCTCAATCGGCATCATACGTTTTTTCTATCCTCACGGGTTCTTATATATTTTACAAGAACCCGTGCTATGCATTAGCCGCATATGTACGGGGTTGCAGGTGCATACCGGTAGTCATGGATAGCTTCAGGTTGCCGAATGTACGGGGGGTATGAAGGGGTCGTGGCACGACCATAAAGCCATGATGGCTGGCTGGGATAGGTGCTGGCTGTGCCGTGCATGGCGAATTGGACTAGTGCGAGGATTACGTATATCTGGGGGTTCTCCGTTATAACAAGAGTGGTGGACTATGGTCTGGCCGTTCAGGAGGGGCGTCAAGATACACTACAGGGGCGGCGTGATAGGTGAGGTGACCATAAGGTGCCCAAAGCTGTCGGGCTTCGGCAACGTGTGGCGCTTCCCAGTCTACGAGGTGACCGACGATTACATCGTCATAGACAAGGGAAGGAAGATCCTCATAAAGAGGGGCTACTACACGATATCGAGGCCCGCGGAGGGACTTCCTAGGGACTTCATGATCATAGACATATACGCGAAGGGATCGCCGGTCGTGAAGGGGGACACGATAATAGTGGAGCCGTATCACCCAGAGGCGATAATGGCGCTTTCGGCGGTCAGCGACCAGAAGAAGTTGCTCGACGTGATGGACGAGATGATAAAGAAATACAACGAGAAGATGAGCCAGATGAAGGATGAGCTGATGAATACCTGGGGCACGGTCATCGAGGACATACACGACATAGTGATAAAGGTCAGGAACGACATGAGGCAGACGTTCAAAGATCTGATAAGGCAGGAGCTGGAGTACGCTAGGGTGCCGGGCGAGAAGCTGAAGGAGAGCTACAGGTACTTCACTACTGGAGAGCTGAGGAGGCTTGCCATGGAGTACCTTTCACTAATAGACAACATATCGAGGGTGATCTCGTCCAAGCTCGGCGTGCCTAGGGAGGAGATAGCCAACGCAATAATCAAGGATCCTAGTAAGTTGCTTGAGTACGGCGAGTACATAAGGATGATGCGGAGACCGAGGCTGGGCATCGAGAATATTAGGCCGAAGGGCAAAGTGCGGGAGGTGGGGAAGAAGGAACCGAAGAAGGCGGAGCAGAAGGAGACCGCTGGAGAGGCTGAGGGCGAGGAATAGCTTTAAAGCGATATATGGCGATAATTAAGCACGGGGTCGGCAGTGGCCGAGATACCGTACATCGACGAGGCGGGGCCTGCAGAGAGGCTGATATGCTCGTGGCCGTTCAGGATATTCCTGATAGGCGTCGCGCTAATGGTCATATATAGGGGCATGGTAGCCATGAAGACCACGATAAACATGTCGGAGATTAACAGCGAGGAAATGCTCGCACTATTGGTTAGTGCATGGAGCACTGGGTGGGAGGAGCTGGGCAACTGGATCAACGACTCGCTCGACATAGCATCTAGGTTCTGGAGGGCCGCCATGCCACTAATACTTAAGGGGACGTGGACGGTGTTCGCCAGCTACAGCTTCGTGAGACCGATATTCTCGTTCGAGTACATAGAGGATGTCCTGTACTACATCATGATGGCGCTAGCACTAGTAGGTGTTGCCTTCCTGATCATGTACAGCATGGGGTTCGCCGTGCTGAGGTGGTGATATGGAGGGGGGAATGGAGGAGCTCGAAAACCTGATAGCCGGCATCGAGGAGGCCAGCGAGGAAAGCGGGGGGCCTAGTGAACCACTAGCCGGTAGTGGCGGGACTTCTGGCAGGATCGGAAGGGTGATAAGGAGGATAGAGACCGAGGCATCTAGGGTCAGCGGGTCGGTCATGGAGGTCGTGGAGTTCCTAGAAGTGTTCTGCCTGCTCGCACCAATAACCACGGTACCTAGGGTGGACACGGTAACCGAGCATGAACGCGCTAGGCATGCGGCGCCCACGCATGCAACGAGTTCGACCGAATTTGAGATGGGCGGAGCCGAGGTAAGGGTTCCGGACGTGCTTAGAACCTTGGCACGGACAGGCGGTTGTGGTGTAGCGAAGTGTTAGGGGTGTGCGCATGTTTAGGCTCATTAGGCGTAGGAAGAATAGGTCTGTGACTTTTTCCCCAAGATCCGAAGAAGGATCGACGCAGAAGCCGGCCGGCGGTGTTGGCAGGGAGACGATGGTGACTGCGTTTGGTAGGCAGATAGCAAAGCAGATAAGGCGCAGGAGCCTCAGGAAGGTGGTTAGGCTGTGCTCGACCGTATACTACGACGATGCGAACAAGTTCATAGAGTGCACGATAAGGCTGGGTAAGCTGAAGTTCCCAGAGGAGTGCTAGCGCCTCAGCGTCCCAAGCCCGGCTATCCTGTACTGCCACCAGCCATCCTTGTACCTCCAGTCTAGGAACCAAACCGTACACTCCTCGTCCTTTTTCCTTATTGCCCTGCCTATGGCCTGCCTTATAAGAACCCAGGCCCTCTCCTTCTGGTAGAGGAACTGCAGGTCTGGGTTGGAGCTACTGCTTATGTACTCCCTTACCAGCTCCTCGTACTCGGTCGGCTTTGGGTATGGTATGCCGAGCAGGACGACGTCGCTTATTAGGCTGGATCCGTCGTCGCCAACCCACTCGACACCCTCTGTAAGCTTGCCTCCCGCAACCGCGATTATCACGTACCTTCCCTTCCTGACCCTTTCGTAGACGTCGCCGACCCTAGTGCCCTCCACCTCGACCACAAGACTCATGTTGCTCATCGATAGCAGCCTGCCCACCTCCCCCGCGAACTCGTACGAGGGGGCTACTGCAAGCACGCTCTTCCTAGCGGTCGAGTATATGCCTGACAGCAGTTTTGCGAACTTATAGTACATCTCCTTCCTCCTGTACTCGTACTTGCTGCTGACCCTCCGGTTTATCACGCACGTGAACTTGCCGTACCTAGTGCCTAGGTCTATGACGTAGAACCTCTCGCTAGGTATGCCCCAAACCTTCGTGAGGTAGTTTGCGGAGGGCATGGTTCCGCTCATCATTATGACCTTTGAGCCCTCGAATGGGCCGAACAGTTGCCTGTAGAGCCTCCTTAGCCTGTACCTCCTTAGCTCTGCTCTTCCCTTGTTGAGCACGAGGACTAGGTCTTCTACTCCAGCGTACACGTCGGTCAGCAGGTCTAGGAATGCCAGTATCCTGTAGTTGAAGAACCTAACCCTCCTCCTCCTGTAGCGCCCCTTCTTGTACCTGACTATTGACGAGACTAGGGATGCGTACTCTTCAAGTACCGCGTTACCCTCCTTCGCTAGGTCTATGTACTCGGACGGGTCTATGACCTTCTCCTCTATCTGGCCGTACCTCCTGTTTATGGATTCGAACCAAGACTGCACTAGGGACAGGACGTAATAGCCAGCCTTTGCGCTGTTGCCGGTGCTCCTCTCGTACTCTGCCAGCTCCTCCCTAGCCCTAACTATGGCCTCGTACGTTATGCTCCTCCACCCAGTCTTGAACGCGTCCTCTAGGTTGTGCGCCTCGTCGACTATTATTATCTCGGGCCTGTAGTTGATCAGGTAGTACCTAAGGTGCGGGTACGTGAGGAACGGGTACGTGCATACCAGCGCCTTGCCGTCTAGTGCCCTGAACAGGTGGTACGGGCATATTATCCTGCTTAGGTCGCCGCCCTTGCCAAGTAGCTTGCCCCAGACCCTATCAACTAGCAGGTACGGATCCGTCAGCGACTCCTTTGCTACTGCCCTTACTAGTGCCGCCTTCAGCCTCCTGAATGTTTCGGGCGGTATGCCAGCGGTCTGCTTGTAGTTTGGGCACGACCTGCACCTTATCAGTTCGGTATCCTCCGTATTGAGGTACAGGCACACCCTTCCCTTGTTAAGGTGGACTCCGGGTATTGTGTTGAAGAACTTGACTGCGTCCCTTATGTAGGGCATTAGCTGGTTCCTAGTCCTTACGCATACCAACGTCCTGTAGTCGTACATGTAGCGGAATGCAAGTGCTACTAGTGTCTTGCCGGATCCCGTAGGCATCTGTAGTGAGAATATGTCGTAGTTGTCCAGCCTGTTCGTCAGCTCCTTAAGCGCCCTCTCCTGTATATCTCTAAGCTTCACGACCTGCGACATGTTTTTGCTACCCCCGATACGAATTTGGCGAACCTGTCTGCCAGCACCTCCTCTAATCTCAGGAACTCCCTATCTTCCACGTGCCCTATGCTTTGCTCGACTAGGTGGTGGAAGAACTCGTGGGCTATTGTCTCCATCAGTACCCTCCAGCTTGTTGTTGAGGATATGGTTATGCCCAGCTTGTTCCTGACGTAGCACCCGAGCCTGACCACCACGTACCTGCCGTTGCTCCACGCCTCGTCGTACAGAAGGTACGCTTCCGGCACCGGCACCGAGTACAGCTCTGACAGCCTCTCCAAAAGGAACGAGACCGCCAGATCCAGATCTACCCTATACAGCTTGGCGAACATGATCCTTATCCTCTCGATTGTGACCCTTCTGGAGAATAGCCTGATTAGTGTCCGCCTGTATAGTGATAGTAGCTCGCCTATCATGTCATGGGCGACACGTGCGTACCTCATTTCAGCACCACCCAGCTCATGTGTTGGGGAATCCGGTAGCCTCCTTCTTCGCGCGCCTGACGTAGCCTATTACTGTTCTCCTGCTTAGCCTCAGCTTCTTGGCCAGCTCGTCGGCGTCTGCTAGTGCGAGGTCGCTAGGCGTCCTTATGCCAAGCACGTACAGCTCCCTTGCCCTCTTCCTGTTTATGCCCAGCTTAACTAGGTCTGTCAGCTCGTCCGACACGCCGTACTTGGTTCTGTAGTACAGCCTCTCGTAGTATCCAGCGAGCTTTGATCCCACGACCTTGGCCAGTTCCATCAGGGAGTATGTGAGCCACTCGCTGGTGTCTATTACGGCCATCAGGTCGCCCGATGCAACCTTGAACTTCTGCATCACCATCTCCTCGTCCAGCTCACTAATCCAGTTCAACAGGATCATGGCCGTGTAGTAGGCGCTTGAGTCTAGGATTACCGAGCCCCTGCCGCCGTACACCTGTGCAAGCATGCCGACGAACTCGTCAGGTATCTTAACGTCGAACTCCCTAGGGTAGGCCACCCTTCCGTCTTCCGAGACCGCTAGCAGGTAGAAGATCACGGCAGGATCCCTTATCCCCTTCCTTATTATCTGGAGCATGAGCGACGCAGTGCTAGGCTGTATGTACAGTTGCGATATCCTCCTACCTAGGCGGGTAGCCACATATTCCCCGCCGCTATCCTCGGCTAGCCCGTATCTGATCAGGGTGTTCAGGATACTGCCTAGGAACGGCTTGAGGTCGATCCCCCTGTGCAGGTATGCGAAGAAGGTGTTCTCAAGTATTTGTAACAGCTCGTTGAACGTGCGCCTGACCACCAGCTTGCCGAGGACGAAGGAGTACGCGTGCCTGTCGAGGGACGACGACAGGTTCTCGACGCCCCTGCTGAGGTAGTACCGTGCCACAAGGTCTGGAGGGAGATCCTTCGAGTATATCAGACCGAACCCTACTTTGTCGTACCTAGGCCTGCCTGCCCGTCCTAGGAACTGCTCGACCTCTATCTTGCTCATGGGCTTCTTCGACCTGCCGTCGGGCCTAACTAGGTCGTGGATTATCACGTACTTGCTCGGCATGTTAAGCCCCGAGCCTAGGGTGGAAGTGGCGACTATGCATCTGATCCGCCCCTCCCTGAACGCGTCCTCTATGAACTTCTTTGTGGCTGGGTGGAGCCCCGCGTGGTGGAACGTCACGCCGTGCCTGATAAGCGGCCTCAAAAGTGCCTTCTCGTACCTAGGTATCCTAGAGAGCTCGAACCGGTTCATCAGGTCTTCCATGTCGTCCTTTTCGGCGAC
Source organism: Thermoprotei archaeon (assembly GCA_003661865.1). Lineage (GTDB taxonomy): Archaea > Thermoproteota > Thermoprotei_A > Sulfolobales > Ignisphaeraceae > QMWT01. Next base: position 3,228 of record QMWY01000007.1, on the reverse strand, counting down.
CTTGCCGACCATCTTTGCTATTCTCTTGGCAGTCGTTTCGGTCATCTTCCTAGTGGCCCTGAAGACTATCACCTGCGTGCCCTGCCCGATTAGGCCCGCAACTAGGCTGTCGATGTCGGACACGTTGAGTGAGTACCTCCTCCCGTCCTCGGTGACCAGCCTGAGCCTCTTCCCGTCTTTAACTATCATGCCTCTGACTAGGGGTACCGGTCTCCACGGGTCGAAGACCAGCTCGGCCCCGAGCCACTCAGCCACTTCCTTTGGGTTGCCTATCGTTGCAGAGAGGGCTATTAACTGCGGATTGCTGATGAACTTCATCTCAGATACCGCGCTCTCTATGGCGAGGCCCCTAGCTATGCTTGACATGTAGTGTATCTCGTCCACCACCAGTAGCCCCACGTCCCTTATCCACTCGGCCTCGTGCCTGAGCAGGCTGTCGTATTTCTCATAGCTGGTTATTATGAGGTCGTACCTGTCGAGCCAAGGATCTGCTGAGTCATAGTCCCCTGTGGTCAGTGCTATCCTTACTCCGAGCCTCTTCCACGCTTTGAACTCCTCGTACTTCTCGTTGGCCAGCGCCTTTAGCGGCACCATGTATACCGCCTTTATACCCTCCTCAAGGATCCTGTTAACGGCGGTTACCTCTGCAACCAGAGTCTTGCCAGCACCAGTTCCGGCAACGAGCAATAGGCTCTTTCCTTCTAGCACGCCGGCTTTGAATGCCTTTTCCTGCGGCGGGAACAGCTCATCTATTCCCCTCTTCTTAAGCTGGTCTATTACCTCCTCTCTTGCACCCAGCTCGTCAACCTTCATGGTCTTTCTCCAAAATGTTTTTGGTTTGACCGGATATCGCGTAGATAGTTGTAGCTACTGGCTCTTTTTAGTATCGCCGACCGGAACTACCAAGATGATGCCGACCACTAGGTCAGACTAGGGTTGGAACGGCAAAAACGAGGATAGTGGTCGGCTAGAGCACGAATAGTGGCGATCTGGTCAGAGTAATACTATTGAGAGCGAGCGTTTCTTCTCGTCGTAGCTGATGTCGAATGCGCCGAAGTTGCCTTTCGCGCTAAACTTGTGAGAACTAAGCTCCGGTTTAACCTCGAACACCTCGCTGTCGTAGTTGCTGAACGATGGCGTGATAAGCTCCACATATGCGCGTACTGGCTTGAACGAGATCTTTTCATTTAATACGGACATGGTGGTCGTGTTATCACTACCAACTTCAACCTCGATAGGCAACCTGCTTGGTAGGAAGCACCTAACACCCTTTAAGTGCTTGTGCTCCCATGTATATGCCCTACCGCCGAGTGCCTTACATAGGGATTCGGCCTCGCCAATATACACGGCCATGCCATGGCACCGTATGTTATTTCGACCGGCATACGTTAATAAGGCTTTTCGCGCCACCAGAGCTTATCATAGTAACGCCTCCCACTCGACTATTTTGACCTCTGAACCACCGTATACCGTGCCCGGCACTGGCTCAAGCCCGTTATCCGCGTACCACACCAGCGGTCTTCCCTTCCTGTCCACGTACTCCTTGCTTGCATTCTCCATCCATCCGCTGACGAACTCCTTGAAGTACTGCTCCTTTTTGCCGCCTAGTGATTTAATGTGTACGATTATGCGGTACCAGCCGGCGCCCTTTATAACAATATGCGGTTTTGTGTACTTGATAAGCTCCCTCAGCACTTCTGAGAGCAGGTCTATGCTACCGGTGCCTATTGTGTGTAGCAACTTCCTGCTGTACCTGTGCAGGCTACTGAACCAGCGTTCTTCGACCCTAGCTAGGGGTTCTGGTTCTGCCCCAGCGAAGACCATGTCCATGCTGTCGTATATCAGCCTTGCAAGTGCCTTGACCATGTTGGACGGGTTAATGGACGCTATTATGCCCATGCTGGTGCTCGGTGCTGAGAAGACCAGTGTGCTACCGATTACCCTATATATCTTCTCTGCGTTCTCGCCCAGTATGGCCAGCTTCCTTACCCTGCGTATGTACGCCTCCCTCCATACGGGCTGGTACCAAGGTATCACCTCCCTTTCGGTGGCGAGGCTGAGATCAACGTAATGATCCCCGCGCACGCGGTCGATCTGAACTAGGGCCAGCAGGTAGCAGTACCCTGTCTCAAGCGGCGGTAGTGCTTCGACGAACGATATGACCTGCCTTATGTCATGGATCAAGGTGCCCACCAAAAGCGGCTAGGGCTCTACCGGCTCCTCGTAGCTACTCCTCCTGTACAGCGTGTGTATGATAAATCGCCTGCACACAGGCTCGCGTGACTTCGGCCTGTCAGATTTTGATATGGAGTGTAGCACGACAGTACGCTTGGTGTCGCCCTCCCACGGGTACGTTATGAACCCGTACCCCCTCTCGGTCAGGGTCTCCTTTATTATCCTGAGCACCTCTTCGAAGAGTCCCGCCTCGCCATCCTTGTCGTCGGTCTCTACCCTTATCCTCATATGATCCCCTCCAAATTACGGTATGCACGTGCCACCCTTTCATGCACAGGCGACATTGCTACACTAGCCCCTCCCCTATCAGGTAGTGTGTCGCCTCCATGAGGCCCTTCCCTATCAGATCCCGCTTCAGCTTGTCCAAGTACGAGCAGTCGCCGTAGTCCGTGCACACCACTATGGCCGTGATCAGGTCGTCCCTTAGCTCCTCAAGCTCGGGCCTGTCCCACGCGAAGTTGTAGCACGTCATGGTCTTCAGCCCTCCCCTAGGCTTTGCCACGCAGACGAAGTCAAGCCTGCTGGCTACCGCCTCAAGCAGGAACGGCTCCTCCCTGACGCGCCCAGGCATCGTGTATACCGCCCCCGCCCACTTCACCCCCCTGTCCTTGCATGGGATGAAGAAGGTGCAGTCCTCCTTCCCCTCGCACTCCTCGCCCGACTTGCTTATCCTGTCCCTGTACGTGGCGGTCGGGGACGTGTATACCAGCCTAGTGCCCCTCCTGAACTTCGAGTACCCCTCCTCGTCGACGCATACCGCCATGCCCCTTACCACGTCCCTCTCGATGCTGTCCTCAAGCATGTCCCTTATCCTAGCCAGCCTGTGCCTGACTAGGGCCGCCGATATGGGGACGCTCCTCAGGACTTCGCGCCTAGCCGTTTTCCTCCTAGGCCTTCGCTGTCTGGCCGCCCTAGCCAAACCTAAACCCCAAGGTAAAAATACCCACAGGTTGAAATATAACGTTGATGCCCAGTGCTAAATATAGGCTCAGG
>QMWY01000006.1 GCA_003661865.1 Thermoprotei archaeon | reverse complement strand
GACCCTGCCCAGAGCCTCATCAAGACCTACCTCCTCAACCCCGAGGGGCTTGAGCTCCACATACCTAGATACTATCTTCTCAACGTCCCAGACCGAGACCAGCTTATGGAACAGCTTCCTGCCGGGCATCGCTATCACCTAGCCCTTGTAGATGGGGCCAAGGAGAAGCACCTCCACCTCCTCCCCCTCCTCGTAGCCCTCAACATCCTCTGGAACCACAAGCACCCCGTTGCCCCTTATAAGGGTTGACAGTATTCCGGAGCCCGTGAGCCTTAGGGGCTCTGCGCACAGCTCATCACCACAGCGGCTAACCCTAACCCTTACAAATGAGCGGTACCCGGCAACATTAGCAACCCTCCTAGTAAGCCTTGCCCTCACCTGTGGCTTAGGAGGAGGCTCCGCGCCGAGGATCTTGAATATCGTTGGCAGCACGTAAACCTCCATAGCGACGAGCGCCGCTACGGGGAACCCGGACAGCATGAATACTGGCCTGCCCTCGATCACTCCTCCGCTTGTCGGTCTACCAGGCCTCATTGCGAGCCCCCTGACCACGAGTTCGCCTATCTCGCTAACCACCCTAGGAACAACATCGCCCGCGCTAACACCTGTACCCCCCGTTGTTATGAGGATATCACAGCCCTCCCTCACCCCACGTATGAGCTGCTTTCTCATAGCCTCCGGCTCATCGGGTACGAGCCCGAGGTACCGAGGCTCTAGGAACCTGTGTGGGGATAGCGCGCCCAGCACGATCCTCACGGTACTGTTGTACACCCCATGCGTAGGAGGCTTAGGCTCCCTAGGCTCCTGAACCTCGCTGCCCGTAGCTAGGACGCATACGCGGAGGCGCCTAAAGACCGCAACCCGTTGGAACCCGAAGGCTGCGAGAACAGCTATGTGCCAGGGCATCAACACAGTACCTCTCTCAACAACAGTATCCCCCTTCCTGAAATCCTCCCCAGCTCGCGAGACGTTGCCCCATGCAGGCACAGACCTCTGAACAAGGATCTTGCCCCCCATCTCGATAACATCCTCATGCATGACCACGGCGTTTGCTCCCCGCGGAATAGGAGCACCCGTAGCAACCTCAACAGCCTCCCCAGGGCGCAGAGTAGGCACCCTGCTTGGAGGTGTGGACGCGTCTATCGATCCTATAACGACCAGTTCTACGGGGTTTGTAGGCGAGGCGCCGTAGGTGTCCTCAGCCCTAACAGCATAGCCATCTACTGCCGACCTGTTGTAGGGCGGCATATCGTACGGGGCTTCAACTCGGCGTGACGAGACCAACCCGTGTGCGCTATCTATACCGACCTCGACCTCCTCAAGCTCTATACGGCTCTTCAGGGCCATCAGCTTAACGGCATCCTCTATTGCAATAACCCTCTCTACGAAGCGCGACAAGAGCCCCGCTCCCCAACGGGTTATAGCCCTGTCGGCATTTAAGATAGTGGGGATGAGCTGGCCCACCCCGCTGAGAGGTGATGTCATGAGTGAGCTAGTACGACCCGCGCAGCCTCTTCAAACACTTGTCAAGCACAACCTCAGGCCTAACGGTGTATCTCCTGCCGTTTGATATGAATAGCTCGAGCTCGACGCACGAAGCGGTGTCCTCGCTGGGCATGGCTACGTAGGCGACGGCTATGAAGTCGTATGTGAACAGCTTAAAGCGTAGAACCCCGGTGATAACGACCCTATAGGCATCTGCACCCCTATCGCGTAAGGGAATCACGTTGTAGCTCCACGATAGAAAGCTCACGCCTTCAGGAAGCCACTCCTCTAGGCATACGAGTATCCTATCCAGCTCCTCCTTGATCAGCCCTACGTCACTGGCGCCCTGCAACACCAGCCGCCTACCCGTGAAGAGATGAGGGTCCCCCCTTAACTAGCTCTTCAGCGATGATGTGAAGGCTGAGCGCTGACCAAAATGATGATGTCTGGAGCCCTGAGCTGCGCTATAGGCAAACCCCATACCTCTCGCATACGTAGCTAATACCACGGCGAAACGCCTCAAGGTTAAGCTCCCTGATCCTGCCACGGCCAACCCGCGCAACCCTCTTCTCTAGGTACCCCAAGTCTAGCACATCCTTGAGGAAGGGTGTTGCGGCGCCCAGCACAACCATGTTGGTTGATTGCGGTGCGCCCAGCCCTGCCGCTATATCGGACGCCTCTATGGTGTACAAGTTGCCCTTTCCCACCTTAGACCTCAGCCACTCAAGCACCTCCCTAGGCTCAATAGGCTTTACAAGCCCGGGAAGCGCGGGTAGGATCACCTTGGTGTTCGTTATCACCTTAGTACCCCTATTCGCGTAGCTAAGGTACCTCACGGTCTCGCTCAGCTCCGTGCTCAGTATGTAGTCCGCACCGCCAAGCGGTATTAGTGGTGCATGCACCTCATCACCAATCCTAACATGAACTATCACCGTACCACCGCGCTGGCTAAGCCCATGGGTCTCCGCAGCCAGTGCATCTAGCCCCCTAGCCATGGCGGCCTCAGCCAGTATCCTTGACAGCGTTAAGAGCCCCTGGCCCCCGACCCCTACGACAACTATGTTTACCGTACGCGCCACCAAGCATCACCTCCAGAAGCTCTCCCACTTCTCTTTATCATACTCCTTCTCAGGCCTAATAGCGTCGAAAGGACATATCACTGCGCAGACCCCGCAGCCCGTGCACAGCTCTGGATCTATAATAGCTCTCTTATCCTTTAGCGACAGCTGCGAGATCGCGGGGCATGCAAAGGCTGTGTAGCATATGCCGCAGCCAGTACACTTATCGAGATCGACTACGTAACGCGGTATCTCGAACCCAGCGGCACGCGCCCTAGCAACAGCAAGCAGCGCACATGCCCTGCGTACAACAACCACCGCGGGCTTCCTATGCTCAGCTATATAGTCCACAGCCTCCATGATCTTGCGCTGCATTGTCTTGAGGTCGAATGGGTCCACCACCTCGACGAACTCCACGCCTACGGCCCGTGCAACATCCTCTATCCTTATAGCTGGCGCCTCTTCACCCGTGGCACGCATACCTGTACCCGGATGGGGCTGGTGCCCCGTCATTGCCGTGATCCTGTTATCAAGCACCACCACGAGGAAGGGCGCGCCATTGTACACGGCGTTCACAAGGGGCGGTATACCTGCGTGGAAGAATGTTGAATCCCCTATCACCGCTATAACCAAGCGATCACCTAATACATGCGAAAGCCCATTTGCGAACCCTATGCTCGCACCCATACAGATAGTCGTGTCCTGAGCGTAGAACGGGGGGTTCATTCCAAGCGTGTAGCACCCTATATCACCCGTAAATATGGGCTCCAGCTCCTTACCCCTCCGCGTAGCGATCATGTTGGCAATCCTCCTAAGGACGTAGAATAAGGGGCGGTAGGGGCAGCCTGGACACAGCTGCGGCGGTCTTGAGGGAACGAAGCTCGGCACCTCCGTCACTAAGGGCTCTGGTGATGTGTAGTCAACCCCTAGGAACTTCGCCACAGCACTGAGTGCCCTATCAAGAGTCATCTCGTAGAGGTACCCCACAAGATCCTTCCCTCGGACCTCTACGCGGACACCCTCATCGAACAGTACCCTCTTAAGCTGATCCTCAACAACGGGCTCGAGCTCCTCAACAACGAGGATCTTCTCAACACCCTCTACAGCCCGCAGCACTAGTTTTCGGGGAAGAGGAACAGGTGTAGACAGCTTCAACACCTTTACCCTTCCCCAGAGCCCTAAGTACTCGAGAGCCTCCCTAACGTACGAGTAGCTCACACCGCTGGCGACTATGAGCTGCTTACCTTCGCCCTCCACAGCATTGAATGGGAAGTCCTCAAGCCTGCGCTCAATCCTACCCCACTTCTCCACAAGCTCCTTCCTCATCCTCCTCGCGTGAGCCGGTACCAGCACATACTTACTCGGGTTCTTAATGTACCTCCCCCTGGTAACAGGGCGGCGTATTGGGCCTAGCTCAACCACGACTCGCGTGTGGGAGAGCCTAGTCGTGCTCCTCAGCATGACGGGGTGCTTGAGCTCGGAGCTCAGCTCGAACGCGGCCTTAGTAACGTCCTTAAGGTCCTTAGGCCTAGGCGCCTCTATCACGGGTATGTAGGCGTGCAGCCCGTAGATCCTGTTATCCTGCTCGTTCTGGCTACTCCACATACCCGGGTCATCTGCTGATACGATCACGAAGCTCTCCTCAACCCCCGTATAGGCACTGCTGAAGAAGGGATCTGCAGCTACGTTCAGCCCAACATGCTTCATAGCTGTTAAGCTGCGGGCACCGGCGGTTGCCGCAGCGTAGGCTACCTCAAACGCCACCTTCTCATTGGTGCTCCACTCAACGTAGATCCCAAGATCCTTAGCTACCCGTGCAAGAGCCTCGACGATCTCGGTGGATGGGGTTCCGGGGTACGCCGCTGCTACAGCCACGCCCGCCTCAATAGCTCCCCGGGCGATCGCCTCGTTGCCTAGGAGAAGCTCCTTACCGCTTTCACGCCCTATTGTTCGTGCAAGGCTCATCGCACCACCCCAAGAATATCCTTCCTAGCCTTAGTCATCTACCGAAATAAATTTGCTTTTACCTATCAACACCAGTGTCAAAACATGTTTAAGCAGGTGAGCAGCAGAGGTCACGGAGCGGGCACTCGTTGCAGCGAGGGTTCCTCGCTCTGCAGACCCTTCTTCCATGGGTTATCAGGAGAACGTGAAGCCTAGCAAGCAGTTCAGGATCGCGGGGCAGAAGCTCTAGGTACCTAGACCTTATCTCCTCATACCTCGCACCCTTTCTGACGATCCCCAGCCTAGCGCTTATGCGCGCTATATGTGTATCTACGGGGAACGTTGCCTTCCCAAGATACATCAGCAGGAATACATCGGCGGTCTTCGGCCCGATCCCGGGGATTCTCATTAGATACCTGCGCGCCTCCTCAACATCAATAGAGCGGAGCTCCTCCAACCACCCCCTATGCTGGTATACGAATTTCGCTAGGGCTACCAGCGTTCTGGCACGCTGCCTATGCATCCCAGCAGGTCTAACAGCCTCCTCAAGTGCGCTCGTCCCCACCCGGAGAATCGCCTCCGGAGTTACATCGCCGAGGAGCTTTCGCAGCCTCTCCATCGCGGCAAAGGCGTTCTTGTCAGAGGTGTTCTGGCTCAGCACGATCCCCACCAGGATTTCGAAGGGGCTGCTCTGCTCAAGCCTTAGCTTCCAGGCAACGAATTCTTCTGCGCTGGGCGAGTAAGCTCTTACCAACCTACGGTAGAGCTCCATGGCACGTTCCTGGTCCCAGTTACACCCCGTCAAGAACACCGACCCTGAGACTTGTAGAGCTGCGCACCACATTTTTAATGCTAGAACGCGGTAACTCGATAGGGCTCCCGCCCCTCTGACCCTTGTGATGAGACCGAGCCGGCTTTGACCGGTGATGGGTTACTTGCCTCCGCTATGCATATTCGACATCGATGGTGTGCTGCTCGATGTAACCCTTAGGCTCTCAAAGGCGCAGGAGCTTGCCCGTATATTGAACAGGGATTTCTGGGACACGTTCTTCTCAGAGGAGCTCCTATCGCTAGACACCCCGAGAAGGGTAGGGATAGAGCTCCTCAGGAGATGTCTAGCTAGGGGTCTGGCGGTAGCCATTATTACAGGAAGGCCCCGTAGAATCTATAGGGAAACAGTTGAGCAGCTTAAGAGAATAGGGGTGGACGTCAAGTTCATCTGGAGGATTTTGATGAGGCGCAACAATGACCTTAGACCGTCACCTATAGTTAAGCTCGAGCTCGTTAAGGAGCTTGTGAAGATGGGTGGTATTGTACTTGAGATCCATGACGACGATGAGGAGTTCTTGAGGCTCGTTAAGCACGAGATCCCCGGCGCCCATCTCTACCTACATATAGGCGATACCTATGTTAGGTATGCCTAGAGCGGGGGGCTATTCGTGATATCAGTAGTGCTACCAACGTTTAATGAATCCGACAACTTAGCACCTCTCCTGAAAGAGCTTTCAGACGCTTTACGGGGGAGGTATGAGTATGAGGTTGTGGTCGTGGATGACAATAGCCCCGACCTCACGTGGAGGACTGCAGCGTCTCTGATATGTATGTACAGGTCAAGGCTGATCGTCGTCAGGAGGTTTGGGCGTAGGGGGCTCTCGTCGGCGGTCATCGATGGGGTTGGGTTCACGCGTGGCGAGTACATAGTTGTGATGGATGCTGATCTCCAGCACCCGCCATCAACCATCCCACGCATGGTTGAGGCTGCGAAGAAGGGGTACGAACTCGTAGTGGCATCCCGCTACGCGCCAGGGGGAGGTGTTGAGGGGTGGTCTAGGCTCCGCCTCCTCATCTCTAAGGGCGCAACCCTGATAGCAAGGCTCATGCTCCTCGAGGCGCGCGGGATCAGCGACCCTATGAGTGGCTTCTTCCTCGTCAACCGCAATATGCTCAGGAGGTGCCGCGGACTCAACCCAATGGGCTTCAAGATCCTCCTTGAGCTGCTGGTTAAGTGTAGCCCGAGTAGAGTTGCTGAGGTGCCCTACACCTTCCGCCGCAGGCTCAGAGGTAGAAGTAAGCTCGGTTTGCGCACCATGATAGACTACGTCCTACACGTACTGAAGCTTTCGGAATGGAGACCGCTCAAGTTCGCTACGGTAGGGGCTCTGGGGTACGTGGTTAACGTGCTTACGACTGCGGTGGCGTCTATCATAGCCCCGTGGTTCTACCTACGCAATGTTGTGGGTATAGAAGTGTCCACTCTCTTCAACTTCACGCTACACGAGCACTGGACGTTTAAGAGCAGGAGGGGCGGGAGCCTATTGAGAAGACTTGCCTCCTTCCACGGAGCCGTAGTGCCCGCGATCATCGCCCAGTACGTCGTGGCTCAGCTCTGCTACTACCTCGCTAACCTCCCCGAGTACCTAGCCATACTCCTAGGGGTGATAGCGGGCTTCACGATAAACTACGTCTTGAGCGAAGTAGGTGTGTGGACTCAGAGAAGCACCTAGCCCTAAATACCTCGGTACCTGTACACAGAGCCGGGATGATCGGCGCTGGGTAGCCTGAGGAGTGATGAGTTCACGGACCGCGTGACCGTGGTGATGAGAATTGAGCTCCAAGGATATCTGCCCTATATGCAAGCGCCCTATTGAGGAGGAAGAGGGCTACGTCACGTGCTCAGTATGCAGTGCCAAAATGCATCGGAGGTGTGTGGATGAGGAGGTGCTTACCGATGCATCGGGGGAATGGCTCTGCCCTTACGACGCCGCTATGGCGGCGCTGGACTGGCTTGACGCTATTCTTACTCATTACAGCCATGCATTAACTCCGGAGCAGCGAGACGATATAGTGTCTAGGCTGAAGAACTACCTAAAGCTTCTTGGGGAGGCACCTCCTTAAGAACACCATCCCTAATTATGAAGCTCCTCTCGACATACCTAAGGACTCGGGGGTCGTGCGAGACGATCACTATCGTTGTCCCGAAGTCCTTATTAACACGCTTAAACAGTTCAAGGACCCTAATCGCGTTCTCGTAGTCCAGGTTTGCCGTGGGCTCATCGGCTAGCAACACCGAGGGCGTGTTTGCTAGGGCCCGCGCAATCGCAACCCTCTGCCTCTCCCCGCCACTAAGCTGCCGGGGCCTTGCGCGCTCGCGCCCTCTCAACCCCATGTAATCTATGAGCTCCATGACCCTTGACCTCCTCTCCTCCCTAGGGACTTTTGCCAGGAGTAGGGGCAGCTCTATGTTCTCAAACACTGTGAGATCCTCTATGAGGCCGTAGTCCTGCGGTATGAGGCTCACAACAGTATTCCTAAGCATGGCCAACCCGTTGTCGTCGAGCTGATTCAGGTCATACCCGTCAACAACGACCTCACCACGGTCAGGCCTCTCGAGCCCTGCTAGGATCTTGAGCAGCGTTGTTTTCCCAGAGCCGCTGGGGCCATGGATGCCGACGATCTCACCCCTCCTGACAGATAGCGAAACCCCTTTCAGTGCCGAGACTGTGCCGTGGGGGGTTCTGTAGACCTTCCATAGGTCGTAGGTCCATACAACGACCTCTCCGCTCAACGCCTACACCCTCCTCTCAACAACGTATAGTAGTAGGGGTGATGAACCTAGCGCGTACAGCATGTAGAGGGGTGGTAGTACTCCTACAGGGACCAGGGCTATCACTAGGGGTAGCGTAAGGGCTATCCTTACCAGCCCGGAGTACAGCGCTCTGAAGAGCAGTAGCGCTCTCCTATTAGCACCGCTAAGCACAAGCCCCTCTGCAGCGCTCAGCAGTGAGGACCTGTCAGCGTAAACCGATGAGATGTACGCTAAGTTCTCCAAGGCTAGAACTAGCGGTATGAGGGCCCGGTACGCCTGGCTAGGGCTCACAGCCATGAACAATGCTAAGAGGGCCCCTGCCAGGGCTGCGTAACGTACAGCCCTACCCCTCAGAACAAGCTTCAGCGCTACTACCCCTACTCCAACATACATAGCCTAGCAGCCCCGAGCACCCTAGATAGCGCGAGTCTTGTTACCGATGAGAGCTCGCGGGGGCCCACCTCCTCAAGACTCCATGCGCTCGTCAGAACCGACAGCACTAACTCACGACCCCGTCTAGCTAGGTAGCACTGGATCTCAACACCTATCCCCACGGAGTATCGGTATAGAAGCCTGAAGCGAGTTAGGAACTCTGTTCCTGCCTCCAGGAACTCGTGCTCCATAAGCTCGAAGTACTCGTCTGCCTCCACATGCTTCTTCATACACGCGGCAACATCGCGGGGATCCCTGTGCGTGATCACGGCTATGGTTGTGGATAGCGATGCTGGTAAGAGCCACTCCGCACCCCCTATCCTAGACGATATGAATAGGGCTGCAGCGGGTACAGAGAGCGATAGGGATAGCAGCGACGATACCGCTGCTGGCGCACCTAGGAGCGCGTTTACCAGGACCACTGTCGCAGCACCTCCCACAACTATGGGGATCAGGACTGCTAGATGCGCAGATAGCCTGGCTAAGGCTGGCGAGACCCCTATTAGCGAGAGTGACGAGGAGAGCCTTGCGATCCTCTCAGTAACACCGCTTGAGCTGGACACAACTACAGCCACCGCTATAACGGAGGCTATCAGGACCCTCAGCATGCTTTCAGCTGTTGGAAGCATGAACGCCGTCAGCAGCGTAAGCCTAGTACCGTTCACAACCCCTAGCTCCCCCAGACCGCGCAGCTTATGGGCATAGCTAGGCGGGGCCGATACCACTAAGACCGCGTCTATGCCGAGGCGCAGCCCCTTTACAAGCTCAAGAATGTCGCCTGCATGGAGGAGCGCTATGCTCTTAGGGTCTCGCACCGCAACTACGCTGAAGCCTATGGCTCCGGTGCTGTGGACTAGGGGCATGCCGCGGGCTAGGTAAACCTTGAGCAGCGGTTCGAGGTTCTGCGCCGCAACCTCTAGGCTATGGTTGCCGATCAGGACGCGCCTACCGAGGAGCTGCGCAACGCTCTGCTCAACGTACACAACACCTTTTCTAGTACTTGGAAGCCCGAAAACCCCCATCATGCTACCTGAAACCCCTAGGAGGAGGAGCCTTGCAGAGCCGTTCACCCCTCTTAGCTCGACTGGATCCCTCACACGGATCGCCAGCAGCTTCACATCATAGCCCTTGACAATCTCTAGCGCTCGTGAAAGGGAGCCCGTATCGAAAGTCCTTAGGTAAAGCCCCGACCCCATATCCCTACTCAGACCCACCTGTACGCTTAGAGTGGTTGCATGTGATGCAACTCCTGCCATAGTAACCGATAGAAGGACCGCAGCCAGCATAGATGCGTAGGAGATCGATGTGATCACGCTGCGGATGAATGTAAGCAGCAGCTTTACGCTAGGCGAAGGTGCGAAGGTGAAGGGTCTGAGCCTCTCCCTCGAGGGCTCTTCGAACGCGCTGAACCTGTATACAGTAAGGCATGCGAAGAGTGATAGGAGCGTAAGTGCGGCGAACACTGCCCACCGCACAAGCGCCATCATCTCAGCCCCCCATAGCCGCGAGCACAAGTGTATACCCTAGCACAGCGATTCCTGACCCTATGAGCGCCGATGTGGAGTACAGGAGGAGACGCTCATGCAGATCAACACCCATCCTCAAGACTACACTCTTGACCACCGCCGCCGCGAGGAAAGTGAACGCCACATCAGGGGGAACGGTCATTCCCAGTACAAATGCGAAGGGAGATATAAGCCCCTTGCCAAGCAGCATAGCGGCACCCATACCACCCCCTATAACCGCCCCTATGAGCAGCATCTGCGGTACGATCGCGGCGGCGCTACCACTGTAGATACTCGCCATCCAGACAACAGTTGGTATCCACTTAGTCAGCGGCATAACGCTGGAGTCAAACCCGTATACCTTCACCAGCATATTGCCGTAGACGTAGGTTAGGGGAGCCCCGACCACGATCCCTGCTATCAGCATAGCTGTGGTACGCGAAGGCGAACTCCCAAGCAGCCTCGCACTGCGCAGGGTATTCATGGCTACACCGCCTACTACCTGAGGCATAGGTATGCCAGTGAAGGGGTCAACCGCTGCGTAAGCAGCGATATCCCTAACCCCCGATGCGTAGAGCACCGCCGTTGCCATAGGTAGTATGGCCTGCGAGCTGAAGCCGACCTCGCCCACTATCCTCAGGTTGACGACCGTGAGGAGGGGGTGTAGTAGGAGCACAACTATTAGCAGGGCAGCTATAGCTAGGGACGTGGTCGCAGGCCTTGATATGGACCGGAGCACTAGGGCCATGGACCAGACCAGGGCTAGGCCCATGAGCAGTGACCTCCGCTCAAGCCCAAGTCGGGAAACCACATAGAGTGTGCGGGCATAGGCCTTGCGGTAGTGGAACATGTAGATGATAGCCGCGACCGCTATGAAGCCGACCACAGCTGATGAAACCACGGGTGATGCTGTGAATAGGGCATCTTCGTAGCTGGGCATAGGGGTGAACACAGCATAGCCTAGGGCGGCGGCTAGGGGGATCAGCCCCAGGTAGGTTACCAGTGAGCCAAGCGAAACCGCATAGAGAGAGCCCTTAGGTAGAAGGAGTGCCAGGAAGAGGGTCATGGCATTGAAGCTCACCGCTACTACCATGCCCGGCACCGCGAGCTGCGCAACTGGGGTGAGGTCTAGCAACGCCGCCTCCCCAAGAGCTATGAACAGGAGCTGGAGCGCCATGCCGAGAACCGCGGCTACGAGCACTCCACGGCTAAATACTCTACGAAGCGTGGTGACGAGAAGTGCCGCTGTCATCCCCAGGGGGAAGGGCAGCTTCTCCATATCGAAGAAGTGCCTCCTAAGAGCATATGCAACCAGGGCACCCCCCGCCGATACCAGCGATAGCGATAGGTACGTAGGCATGGCCTCTAGGTCTATGAGGTGCGGCGACCACGCGAACAGGGCTCTGGGAACGGATACCTCGAGCCCGAAGCTCGATAGCCTCTCGCTCAGGTAGTCTAGGAAACCATACGTTATGTACATCCCCGAGGTCAAGGTTGTTGTGAGGTCCATACCTAACGCGAGTGCTGAGCCTAGGAGTAGCTCCTCCTCAGCGATCCTGATCCCTAGAGCCTCCGCTGCGGCAAGCATGAGGAGGGGCACCACGAGTATAGAGAGCTCGGCTGTTGTGAACCCCGTGATCGCATAGCTGTAGCTGTCAATAAAGCCCAGCAGCACACCTATCGCAAGGGCTATTAATACCACTTCCCTCCTCAAGCCCAGCACGCAAGCCTCACTAGATCCCGCTCAAAGCTTTAAGTGTACACAAGTGCTCTGTAACTAGTGAAGGGATTGCTTATGCCCCGGGCGGTCGTTCTCGTAAACACGGACGTAGGTACCGAAGAGGAGGTTATGAAGAAGCTCCTCGAGTTTCCCGAGGTCCGCGAGGTTCACCTTGTGTATGGAGTCTATGACTTGGTCGTGTTCATAGAGGCACCGAGCCACGATGAGCTGCGGAACGTGATCGTTACCAAGATCAGGAGGCTGCCCCACATAAAGAGCACGACCACGATGATTATAATAGAGAGCAGCCGGAGATAGCCGGGATAAGTAGGCTTTAAAGCCCTGCTGTCCCAAAGCTGCACCACGAAATGTTTTTCCGGGCATTACACAGCCAGATCCTAACCCGGGAACACTATGAGTGGCGTGGATAGGCAGCTAGCCCTGAAGAAAATGAGTGAGCTTCTCAGAGCAGGCGCCACTATGCTCTCCGAAACCTGCCCTATCTGCGGCCTACCCCTATTCAAGCTTAAGAGCGGTGAGGTTGTGTGCCCAATACACGGTAGGATCTTCATAGCCAGGACGGAGGAGGAGGTTGCTGAGGCATCAACACTATCCGTACTTACAGAGCTTGAGAAGGCTGCGAGCGCAGAGATCTCGAAGTTCGTTAAGGCGCTGCGCAGCGGCGATATCGGGAATGACCCTACAGCACTACGGACACTTGCGGCGTGGCTTGATATAATCGAGCGTGTGGAGCGGATCAAGCAGTACCTCCAGCAGGGCGGTGAGAAGCCGAGGGGGAAGAGCTGAACTCTCTAAACCCCCTCAGCTTCTCTATAACGTACCTCACGACTTCGTTGACAACCTCATCCACGCTCCGCCTAGCGTCTACGTAAATAAGCTCACCACGCCTAACAAGCTCGAGGTAGATCTCCCTAGCCCTTAGAAGCACCTCCCTTCTTTCAAAAGTGCTCCACCTCCCTCCTGACTTGCCCTGGAGTCTGCTAAGCGCTGTATCCACGTCTACGTCTAGGTATAGCCCAAGGTCGGGTTTTGGCGCAAACTTGTTCAGCTCTATAACCCACTCTATATCGGCCCCACGAGCCCCTTGGTACGCAATGGACGAGTATACATACCTGTCGGTAACGACTATGGCCCCCTCCCTAAGCCATGGAATAATCACGTTCTCGACATGCAGCGCCCTATCAGCCGCCATGGCAAGCGCCTCAACTACAGGGCTCACTCTCCCCAGCAGCTGCTGAAGAGCCTTTGAAAAAGGAGTTTCGAAGGGCTCGTATGTGTACCTAGCGTCCAGCCCCATGCCACGGAGCCTAGAGACGAGCAGCTTCGCTACCGTGGTCTTGCCCGAACCGTCTATACCCTCGATAGCTATGAGCATGTCCAGCACCTAGAAATCCAAGATGGATACGCTCTGCGTAGAGACAGAGACCCTGATCCTCATACCGCTCCTAACAACTTCGAAGAACCCCTGTTCAACGCCATATGCAAGCGTTATACCCCCTAGGACGCAGCCCGAGACGAGCACAGGGTCAGGCCTCTCAACAACTATCGCCCGCGGTGCTGCTCCCCTCCTGCCAAGGGCGTACAGCACGTAGGTCCCCACGGTGCTCCCCTTCATATACCTCATGACTAGGACCCTTCCCGCGAGCCTCTCCCCGTAAGCCGGACTGTCTCTTGCTTTGACCACGCCGCTCTCCGGATCGATATCTCCGAGTGGCGAGAGGGGTGTTGATATCAGCGCCACACCCTCGGCATCCTTTCCAAATACCCTCCTCGCCTTGAACACCAGCGTCACGGGTTCACCACCCCCTGAGCACGGCGGTCACGCCAGAGATCTTCGGTATATAGCTATAGGCCTTAGCCGAGTCCGTGGCAACAGCCTCGACCCCTAAGAGGCGTAGCTTTGTGACCACGGGGCATGCACCGACGGCAAACCTCACGCCAAGCTCCCTTAGCTTCTGGACGATGCCCAGCTCCTCACCCAGCCTATAGACCTTAGGGGATAGTGCTACCCATATCTCCTTATAACCGTCGAACACTCCACGTACCACGAGCTCCGCTAGCTCCTTGAGCTCCTCCAGGTCCAAGTGCGGACACCCGGTTATGTAGACATCACCCCTACCCTCCTCACGTCCCAGCTCCGATACTAGCTCCTCAACCCTGATCGTGTGCCTATCCACGAAGTCCGCGCACCTCCTATACTCTCGGTAGCCCGGTGTAACGCCCTCCAGAACAACCATGGGGAGGTCCGAGGCTGTGCCTACAGCTGCTAGCATCTGCTTAACCGCACCGATAGGCATGTCTGCGGGGGATACCCCGCGGAACTCTACGAATGGAATGCCGCTGCTCATGGCTCCTATCCTAAGCCCAAGGAGCCCGGCGATCACCCGGCTTTTCACACTGCCCGCAACTCTTACCAGGGTGCGCGGCACCCTAAACTCCCTTAGATGTACACCCGCCATGTAGGTACGGCCTGCTATCCCTGCCATTAGGGCCACTACACCACCCTCCCTATTGGTATAGGCACCAAGCACGCTATTCGCATAGAGCACGGCGCTGGACTCTGCCCACGCCAGGTGCTCTCCCTGCCGAGGGGTCCTCAGGATGTAGGGTATGCAGGTGAAGCTCTCGTGCACACCCATGGATAGTAGCAGCTCTATGATCCTATGCTGCTTCTCGACGTAGCGCGCGCCAAACCTATCCATGAAGTCCGGTGCTAGGGCCATGGAGGAGGGGTTCGCTGTTGTAAAGACCCTAACCTTAGCCCCTTTAAGCGCGAGCTCCTCTAGGAGCTCTACACCGTAGTCACCTATCGAGAAGTACGATACGCCCGAGACGTGTGCATGGCTTATCGGCACCATGGACTCTGCGCCCATGGCCTCGCCGACCCTTACGAGGACCTCCATGGCTAGCCTAAGCGCCTCTCCGTGCTCGCCGTTGAGGAACCTCTCCTCCTCCCTAGTGAGGTGCAAGTCAGATCCCCTCTATGACCTTACGGAACCTATCCCTGTCCTTGAGCGGGGCTGTGGCGTCTATCAACACCTTATCGCATATACCATCCTCAGAGCTTGGGTCGAGAGATGAGCACCTGGCCCTAGCTATAACCACTAGATCCCTCGAAGCCTGGAACCTTGTTGCTACGGCCCACTCTACATCCACCGGGTCATCGGGATCCACATCGCTGTCAACCACCACGACCGCTTTGAGGCTAGGATGCGCGGCAAACGCTGCCATACCCACGACCTTCGGGTCCCCATCACTTAGCTTATCTATAGATACAACAGCGTGTAGCCACCTACCCCCTCCACGGGTCAGCCTAACCTTATGGACCCTCGGAACAACGCTCCTGACCGCCCTCCATATAAGCGCCTCCCGCGGGAAGCCCTGGAGGTACATATGCTCATTGCCCCCGGGAAGCACGACGTGGAGTAGCTCGTCAGATACGTAGACGGCGTCGACCTTTATCAGGGGCTCTTCGCGTACCCTATCGTAGGTGTTCGTAAGGTCTGTGAAGGGGCCCTCGCGTACCCTCTGCCTAGTGATCCTGCCCTCGATAATGACTGCGGCGGGTATTGGCACAGGGATCCCGTAGCGAGGGGTTAAGGCGACCTTTAGGTCCGGCAGCATCGAGGCAGCGACCTCAATCTCGAATACGCCAAAGGGGGGTGAGGAGGCGGCTGCTAGCATAACAGCGGGGTGCACACCCACGACGATCGCTACGGGTGTCTCCAGCCCTCTTTCAGCGTATCTGCGGTGTATGTAGTAGAGGTGCCTAGGTACTATCCTCGCAACGAGCTCACGGCGCCCCACAAGCATTGTCCTGTGGATCGATGCGTTGCACACGCCCTCTATACACGCAATGTAGATCGATGAAGTTAGGTACCTCCCCCCATCACCCCTATAGAACTTTATAAAGGGGAGCCTCGTCACATCGTCCCCAACACGTTTTAGGTACTCAGGGAACCCAGTGTAGCCGGGCTTGGAGGGCTTCTCAAGCGCGTTTAAGAGCTTCATATACGCCTCCTCATCACCACGGGCGTGGAGGGCTCTATAGAGCTTCTCACGTGTGTTGACAACACCACTCACGATCTCTGATGACCAGCCTTCGACTCTGAATAGCAGTGTTGCTCCTCGTTTATCAGCATCAAGCATGTATCTCGTAGGCTCGAGGTCCCTGCCCAGAACGCGAGTGATACTCTCAACAAGACCTCTGCTCCTAAGCTCCTCAACGAACAGCCTTAACGACACCTGCTCCGCACCTCAGATGACGCACTTCATAGGCTTACCTACCTCCTCCCACTCCTCACTAATCCTGACCCGCCCCACGATCACAGACCTTACCTCCCCACCATACTTCGTGTATAGACACAGCCCCTTCTCGGGATCGATGCTGTCTATCAGGGCCGGGTACTCGTTCCTGCTACCGTTCGTCAAGACCGCTGATACTATACGCAGCCTCGCCTTCGCCGGGATCAGGTAGACGTCTTTACCCCCCGCCTCCCTAAGCCTGGGTATTACGGAGGGCTCAGCGCCTCTCTCCACAACTAGGGCCACAAGGTCATCGTGTCTAGACCCCATTATCGGCCTAGCGCCTATACGCTCCGCTATAGATGCGAGCTCCTCCTCCGACAGGGGCTCGCCTGAGAATACGCAGGAGCCTGCTATGTTTATGGAGTCCAGCCCCACGCAGATACGCTTAGCACCGTCGAAGAATCTGCGGTAGTTCTGCCTTCTCAGATACCTCCTATCATCCCTATCCCTCTCCCTAACAACGCGGGGTCGAGGAAGGGTTATGACCTCTATGCCGAGAGGGGTGAGCATCCGGGAGAGCTTCTTCCCAACCACCTCGTCGAGAACCACTACGTAATCGGCGTTGAGAGCCCTAGCAATCTCGCTCTTCAGCTCGAGCGCCTGGTACCCGTATACCCAGCCATCCGTGTTTACAACAACCACTCTCCCTAGGTGCGTCGCCTCCCTACCCAGCTCGACAAGCGCTCTTAACAGCTTGTAGGGGGCTACAGAGGGTGTTATGTAGCCAACAAGCCTGAAGTACTCACCCATGAGCTCCCTTAGCCATAGCACGGGCTTCTCTATCCTAGCCATAGCTACGAAGCTCGGTGGTGCGAGGTCGCACTGCCCAACATCGCCATCTATGACCACAGGTTCCATCCCGCGCGACAACGCCATGTTAGCGACCAGTGCCGTGAACGTAGACTTGCCGCTGTCTACGGGTCCTACGACAACTAACGTCACTCTATCCCTAGAGAGCACCTTCTCTACAACGCTCTCCCACTGGTCTATGACCTCCTCGCCCTTCTCAGGCTCCTCAACCGAGCCGCCCTCGCCAAGGACTATATCCATCTGCGAATCGCTTAACGCCTTCACTGCATAGCTGCGGAACCTGCTGATGACAACGGACTGGCCCTCGCCGAGCTCTATCCCCAGTATCCTCACCTTACCACGCCTTACAGCAATCCTCGCAGGTCCCATGACCCTCGCTATCCCACCGCTGCTAAGGGTTACGCTAGTCGAGAGGGACACTGCCATCCCCCGGGTCTTTTTCATAGCGTTCTGCCTAGAGCTATGTTAAGGGCCGCGATCTCATCATCTCTAAGCCCCCGGGGTGCTGCGCCAGGCCTAAGTCTGGAGCTTCCCCTCTCAGGAACGAGCTCAAGCTCTACATCGCTTGGCACAAGCTTAGCGATCCTATCGACTATCACCGCCTTGCTCTCATCAAAGGTGGATCTAGTGAAACCTATCCTAATGCTGCGCCTGCTGCTCTCTATGTTTTCAATAACCCAGAACAGTGTGTCGAGGAACATCGGCGTTGATGAGAACATCTTCGTTAGCAGCACGCGAGAGTCGCCCACAGCTGCCAAACCTATGGAGCGGCCTAGGTCTACACCCACAATGAGCGTGTTGAGCGGGGGGCGTAGGCCCCGTGCAAATACTAGTGCGCGGGCAACGGCCCGCTCAACGTCGTCCGCCCTTATCAGCGGGCCGCGAACCTCTATACCGTAGCTCTCGAGGTACTTAAGTCCCTCACTATCAGCCAGCACAACCCCGTGTATGGTACGCTGAGTCTCGTACACCCCCTTGTACTCTAAGCCAAGCTCCTCTAGCCTTCGCATTACACGCGTCATCACGCGGGGGTTGTATAACGCTAGGTACAGCATCCTTAGCTGCTCTAGCATCCCATAGCTTCTCAGGTCAGGAGGTATATATTTCATCACAGCGGGACCTCTCCTCAGATCCCGGATTCCACATCATCCCTTAGCGGACACTGCTTACAAGGGTATTAATCTGTGCTCTGAGCAGAGTGAGGGTAACGCTGTGCTAACGCGCTTCAGAGCAAGGTTCTCACGACTCGTAACGGGCCCCGCCAAGGCGCTTCTAAGGATAGGGGCCCCGCCGAACGCCATAACGCTAGCGAGCGTCATCTTCGCATCGCTGGCACTCGCAGCCGCGTACAGCGGTTTTGCATGGTTCGTACCGATGCTCCTAGCACTATCGGGCTACAGCGATGCTGTGGATGGCGCTGTTGCTAGGCTTAGCGGAAGGGTCTCTAGGTTTGGCGCATTCCTAGACTCCTTCTGCGACCGGGTCGCTGAGGCCCTCATGGTGGTAAGCCTGGTGCCCCTAGGCATGGACCCCCTGATCGCCTATACCCTAATCACGACCTCGATCTTGGTAAGCTATGCACGGGCGCGGGCAGAGGCGCTGGGTCTACGCTTGGAGGGTATTGGGCTCATTGAGAGGGCTGAAAGACTCAT
>QMWY01000005.1 GCA_003661865.1 Thermoprotei archaeon | reverse complement strand
GTACTCAAGACCCGTCAAGGGGTGATCGCCGTGCCCGAGCGCGTAGTCGAGGTGTTCCTCGGCCCCCAGCACCCCGGAGCACCTGGTAACGTCGCGTTTAGGCTTAGGCTAGATGGCGAGAGGGTCGTTGATGTGGATCTAGTACCGGGGTTCCTGCACCGGGGCTTCGAGAAGCTGGCGGAGTACCGCAGGTGGGACACCAACGTCGTCCTCATACCGCGTATATGCGTCGAGGACCCGGACAACCACGAGTACGGCTACGTCCTCGCCGTTGAGGACCTCTACGGGGTCGAACCGCCGAGGAAGGCCAAGGTGGTTAGGCCAATCATAGCGGAGATGAGCAGGATGGCGAGCCACCTCATGTGGCTCCACTTCATGGGGCACGGTGTCGGGGCACGCTTCGTGGGCTCCTGGAGCTTCTCCGCTAGGGAGGAGATCCTGAAGTGGTTCGACTACGTAACGGGGCACCGGGTGTACCATCACTACATGGCCCCCGGGGGGATAAGGTGGAACATCCCCAAGGACTTCAAGGAGCGTACGATAAAGGTGCTGAACTTCGTCGAGTCCATAGTCAACGACATCGTCAAGGCTTTCGTCGAGAACCCCATAACTGTAATGAGGACCCGTGACCTAGGGAAGCTCTCTCCTCAGGAGGCTATAGAGCTAGGCGCTACGGGGCCCGTGCTCAGGGCCAGCGGGGTCAGGTATGATATGAGGAAGGTGAAGCCCTACGACGCCTACTCGGAGGTGGACTTCGAGATACCCATGGGGAAGTATGGCGATGCCTACGACAGGATACTCGTGCGTGTGGAGGAGATAAGGCAGAGCATAAGGATCATCAGGCAGCTCCTCGACATGGTGAGCTACGAGGCGATGCCCTACCGGTACCAGCTGCCGCCCAAGGCGCTCGATGGCGAAGGGCTTGCGAGGGTCGAGGCGGCGCGTGGAGAGTACCTAGTACACATCGTATCGGTGGGCAAGGTCCTGACGAAGGTCAGGGTGATAGGTACGGGGGGCCTAACACCCTACCGCATCAGGCTTAGAACACCATCGATGCCTTTCCTAACAACGGTTCTCAAACACATAGTCAGAAAGGAGGAGATCACGATAGCAGACTTCCCCGTGCTCCTGAAGAGCCTCGACCCCTGCCCACCCGACATAGATAGGTGATGTACATGGCATCGGCGCTGAGGTCCGTGTTCATAGGGTTCAAGTACCTCTTCAGGAGGCCCTACACGCGCCAGGTCCCAGATAAGGAGCCCCCCTTCAAGACCGAGAGGACGCGGGGAAGGCACATACTCTATATAGAGAAATGCGTCGGCTGCTCCATGTGCCAGATAGTGTGCCCAGCCGATGCGATCGATATGGTGAAGCTCGAGGGTGAGTGGAAGCAGAACAGGAAGAAGATATTCCCTGCCATAGATATCCATCGCTGCACGTTCTGCGGTCTCTGCGTAGAGATATGCCCAACGGGAGCGCTAGCAATGACCGACGTTACGGGCGGAGATCTTGTGACCCTGGACAAGGATGCTGATCCGAGGACTTACGACCCTTACAGTTTTCGGGAGATCAAAGAGGTTCCGAAGTACCGCATAACCCTGACCAAGGAGATCTGGACGCCTCGCCCACCTATGTGGAAGCCCCATCCGCATCCTAAGGAGGTAAGTGCGTAGCATAGAGGTGAGGGTAGATGGATATGGAGTTTGGGGCTGTTAAAAAGAGCACTCTACGTAGCGTCCACCCTCTACCTCCTAACAGCAGACTTGCGCCCTTTAAGGATGTTCCACAGATCGGCGGTACTGGATATCGGACCCTTCTATGGTCTCGGATCCATGCTAGGCATCTACGTCTCGAAGTACTCCGAAGGATGTGAGGCGGGTATTTATGCAAGTGAGCATGATCCTAGATGTGATGGGCTGCGCGGGGCTAGGCTCCATCGTACTGGACGTAGACAATGCGGCTACGGCATTTCTCCTCTTCGCCGATGCGGTGAACGAGAAGCCGTGAGGACCACAGATGTTAGGAGGTGGGTCTACTTACCAGTCTATGCAATCCCATACCTAACAGTTGTCAAGGTGAAGGCCCGTTGGAGGTGATGAGGATGACTCTTCATCCCAGGGTACTCATTAGGCCATCAACTATTGCGGGGTTAGGGCACGGTGTTAAGATAGGCTATGCAAAGATCCTCATTGTTAACTTCATAGTAAGCATCCCCGGTATGGTAACCGTTGACGTGGATGAGAGGGCAGGGCCATGTACACCTGCTGGGTACCCGTGGAGACTCTAGATGAGGAGGGCGCTAGGAGGGCATTCGAGGTTGTTCAATAATGCTAAGAAGATCTTCGAGTAGGTGATGTGTTGTGATCCTAGGCGACGTGATCTCAGTAACCCTCATAGCAACTGGGCTTGCAGGACTAGGAGGGATCGTGGTGTATGCTATGTTTTACTGGTTCTTCCAGAGGCTCTACGGCTCTAAGCTAAAGGTTAGCGAGCCTGGTAGAGACGACCCGGTTATGTGTGGGATGGAGAGCTTACCGGCCCAGAGCTTCGTAGTACCGATAAAGCAGGGCGTTCATCGTTCTGAAGACCAGTGCTCTATGCGATGTGAGGAGGGTTGAGCGTTTTGGAGGTGCGGTTTCAGAGGGCTAGTTCTTTTTACGCGATCATAGTGCTCTTGCTCACCACAGCCTTAGGGGCCGGTCATGGGTGATAGGCCGTGGATGTGGAGGTGCTGGTACCCCTGGTAACGCAGTACATTCTCTACCCTGGCTTACTATTCGTTATAGCGATGGTGTTGCTCACCCAATGGATCGCCAGGAAGGTCTCAGCACGGGTGATGTTCCGCTACGGCCCTATCTGGGTGGGGCCCTTTGGATCGTTGCAACCCCTAGCGGACTTCCTGAAGCTCCTGGCTAAGGAGGATCTCACCAACAGGTTGGCCTCTAGACACATGCCTATCATAGTTGCATCGCTTGCTGTTGGGAGCCTTACAGCGATAGTGCTCTTCACCCCCTTGGCACCCGATCCCGTAGCCGCGCCGCTCGACATAATCCCGGTGTTCTACCTCCTCGTATGGTCAGCGATAGCTATCGCGATGGTAGGTATGGGCGCTCCCAACCCCTACTCCAGCATAGGTGTTGGTAGGTACCTAGCGCTCTTAGCATCCTCGGAACCCGCGCTCTTCGCATCATACCTCGTACCGGTTATCCTCAGCAGCAAGCTGCCTAGCACCCTACCTGAGTACTCGGTTATGAGGACGTCGCTGCTCTCAGCAGCTGTATGGGGAGCCAGCTGGGTGTACGCGGCCATAATGGCCGTGGCGCTCGTAGCGGCGCTCCTAGCCACAATGGCCTCCTTAGAGCTGAAGCCCTTCGACATACCGGAGGCGGAGGCTGAGGTCTACTGGGGGATGTTCACAGAGTATGGAGGGCCTAGGCTAGCACTCATAATGTTCGTCTTATCCACTAAGAAGATAGTCCTACTGCTCCTCTTCACGCTGTTCTTCCTAGGGGGGTCAGCGCCGTTCAGCTATGAAACAAGCCCTGTAGCAGCGATAATCATAATCTTCCTCAAGTACCTAGCCCTCTTCGTAGTAATGGTAGTCGTAGACACGATTATGCCGCGCTTCAGGCCTGACCAAGCAATAAGGTTCCTATGGAAGTACGTGTTTACGCTAAGCTTTGGAGCTGTACTAGTAGCAAGCGCCGTTTAGCCCTAAACCCGCAAAGCATCGCCGCGGTGTGGAGCTAAGGTGCCGCGCTGCAGTGTTAGGAGGTACTCTTCCTGCCTAGTCACATAGGGTTGGGTCACGTAGCGCGGGATCTCGCGATAGCCCGCATCCTCAAGCTCCTTGATGGTGATGTCAGGGTGGACTGGTGTAGTGCTGAGCCTGCAATCTCATACCTGGAACTCCATGGCTGCAACGTATTGGAGAAGTGCAGGGCTATGCATAGCATATCGGGCATTGTTGAGGAGCTATTCAATAAGGGGCTCAGGGGCGTTGGGGGCCTTAAGAGGCTTGGTGAGAAGCTTGGGATCCTGAGACGTAACTGGGGGATCGTAGAGGGGATCATTGATAGATACGACCTTGTAGTTGCAGATGAGTTCTGGGAGCTGGTGTACGCAGCGCCGCCCGCTATACGGAGGCGTGTGGTGTTCCTAACAGACATAGTCTATATGCCCTACAGCTTCAGCGCTCTAGGCACGATCGGCAGTCTCGCCATAAACGCGTACTTCCACAAGGCTCTTCAAGGCTTTCGCAGGCTTGACTACCTAAACTCCCTCGCGGAGGTGAGGGGGCGTAGATGGTTCATCTTTCTAGGGAGGAGGGTTGATAGGTGGATTGCTGAGAACGCCTTCATCGCTGGTTACGCCCCCAGTTACGTACCGGGGAAGCTACTCCCAAAGAGGGATGCACGGAGGATGCTAGGCATAGATATGGATGAGTTTGTGGTGGTAACGGTTGGCGGGACCTCTGCAGGGTCCAGGAGGCTCCTAGACTGTATCTACTCCGCGCTCCCAACAATAGGAGAGGAGGTTAGGCGGCGTACTGGGCGTGAACTCCTCGTTATAGTGGTTAGGGGTCCTAGAACCGAGTGAAGACCGCCTTCTAGATCCCCGGTGAGGATGAGGGTCCTGGGTATGGTAAGGGATATAACCATACTCTACTCAGCTGCCGACGCGTTCATAACGCGCTCTGGGCGTACAACAACAGCAGATCTTCTATGCGCATCACTACCTGCAGTACTGATACCGATAAGGGGGCATATGGAACAGGAAGCTATTGCCAAGGCCATGTCCCGCCTTTACGGCTATCCCACGATCAGGGAATACAGATGCTCCCCTCACCGTCTAGCAGAAGAGCTGATGAAGTCCATTGAGAACAGGCCTAAGCCGCCAACAGAAGAGTGCCTAGGCGGAGTTAAAACAGCTCACCTGCTGCTGGAACTCGTACACTAAAACGCCACGGACATTATGCAGAGGCATCCCAATTCGTACAACAGAGCCGCAGGGATTCGCTACCAGTCCGATCCCGCATCCCTCCCGGATGATCCTCAGAGGAGTAGTGGTGGCGTGAACCCATGGATACGGTTCTCAACCCATCACTAGCACGTTAGTATGTGCGCCTCGGACTTCTCCCACCATCATCCGCAACCCGCTGCCAAGATCGCGGGCTCTACGAAGTGTAATAGCTCAGTGATTGAACAGAGAGGGATTAGCACTCATTGCTACGCTGGACTACTGGTACCTACTTCCGTGGATTGAGGGCAGCTACTTCGGTTACCTCACCCCTCTTTAAATAGGTTTGTGAAGCAATCACGCTGTGGTGGTATATTGTTACTCCTAGTAGACCTCACTGTTCGAGACGGGCAGCAATCCCTTCTAGCAACTCGCATGAGAACCGAGGATGTTGTCCGTATTGTAGAGGTCCTGGATAGAGCTGGGTTCTATGCCCTTGAGGTATGGGGTGGGGCAACCTTTGATGCGCCGCTTCGCTTCCTGAAGGAGGATCCCTGGGAAAGGCTTAGGCTTGTCCGGCAGAAGGCTAAGCGGACCAAGCTAATGATGCTCCTCAGGGGCATGAACCTAGTTGGCTATAAGCACTACCCACGCGACGTTGTTGAGAAGTTCGTGGAGTATGCTCATAGGGACGGTGTAGATATATTTAGGGTGTTTGATGCCCTAAACGATCTCGATAACCTAGAGATCCCCGTGAGGAAGGCTAAGGAGGTTGGTGCCGAAGTACAGGTATGCATGGTCTATACCATAAGCCCTGTACACACCATTGACTATTACGTAAAGTTGGCGGAGGAGATCCTTCATCGATTCGAGCCCGAATGGATAACGATCAAGGATATGAGCGGCATCCTCAAGCCTTACGTAGCCTACGAGCTGGTGTCTAGGCTAAGGAAGGAGCTGAGGATTAGGGTGGATGTGCATAGCCATGCAACGGCAGGCTTCGCACCGATGACCCTGCTAAAGGCTATCGAGGCTGGTGCAGACGCAGTTGACGTGACTATATCATCGCTGAGCCTATTCACATCGCATACACCCGCTGAGACCCTTGTCGAGGCGCTGCGCGGAACACCCTATGACCCTGGCGTAGATGCTAAGGTGCTTTACGAGGCTGCGCGGCTCGTATGGGAGATCAGGAGGAAGTATAGAGACTATGATTACGCATTGAAGAACCCTCCAGTAGACGTAAGGGTCCTCGAGCATCAGGTACCCGGGGGTATGCTTAGCAACCTTCTAGCACAGCTACGTGAGCTCGGTGCTGAAGATAAGCTCCCTCAGGTTCTTGAAGAGGTTAGTAGGGTTAGAGAGGACCTTGGATGGCCTCCCCTGGTGACACCACTGTCCCAGATCGTTGGTGTGCAAGCAGTGCTAAACGTTGTCAGCGGTAGGTATAGAGCTCTGCTGAAGGAGGTTGTAGACTACATAAACGGTAAGTACGGGAAGCCACCGGCACCAATAAACCCAGAACTTGTAGAGATGGCAAGGTCTTCAAAACGTAAGGAGGTTGAGGAGGTCATAGACCTCGAAAGGGCGAAGCATGAGCTCCCCAAGGAGTATGTGGAGAAGTTCGAAGATTACCTTACGTACGCCCTCTTCCCAGATGTAGCGCTAAAGTTCTTTGAAGAGAGGAGGAGCAGAAGGATTACAGGGGCGTTAATGAGAAGCACCTAGAGCCTATGCGATCGCTGTCCAGGGTAACATCTAGGGATCGATCATGGTGTTACGCGTAAACTGCATAGCTGTTGGGCTCTAGCTAGCTTGTTGGGTGCAACCTTAACATAGGTAAAGCTCTTTAATGATGGCGTCGACAGACTAGCGATCCTCTGCAAAACCTCGTCACCGTCTCCTCATCCTCGACGCCTTCAAGCGGCAGTGGCTCTTAATTACCCGCATATCTAGCTTAACACCTCCGCCACCGAACCCCAGGTCGTAGTACTCTTTGACCATTATCCCAAGGCTTTCAATAGACACACCCGGCTAGGGATACCAGCATTAGCTAAGCATGCGATGCAGCTAGATAATCCCGCTTCTAGCATGCTCAGGCTTATTCATAACCACCTTATTATTCCTAGCGGCATCATCAGTGAGTATCTGCAGTAACTACTTCAGTGCGTAGCCTAGCAATTCAATCAATACCTATTATGTTGCCCTCAGAAATAGAACTCATCTAGCTCTGGTCTGCAACGCTATTTTGGGGGGTGCAACCTCCCGATCTGAAGGGTAGGAGGAAATCGGATATTCTGTGATGAGTACTATCCATAGCATAGATGCAAGCACATCGGGAGTGTAGGGGGAGGCGATGAAGCTATGGCGGGCCCGCGGGGATTTGAACCCCGGACCTCCGGCTCCGCAGGCCGGCGCTCTATCCTGGCTGAGCTACGGGCCCTCTTACCTAGGGGCTCCGCGGTATGCTGGTGGTAAGGGTAGCTTATTAGCGATTCGCCTCTTCGAAGAGCTCGACTAGACTCCTTGCCTTAGCCCTGTTCTCATGGTTTACGGGTATGATCGCTATTCCCCGACGGGGCGGTATGCCGTATACTAGGTAGCTGCCTATGGGTGCCTCTAGTAGGACTGCTAGGCCCAGCAGATCCTCCTCCCCCTTCACCATCAGAAGTCCCGGGCCTTGGACCGCTAGCCTCTTCACCGCCTCTAGGGCCTCGTTGCACAACATACCGGGAGGGTTCTCAACCTCTATCACGAGACCGAAGCTTGTGAGGAAGAGCCTCCTAAGCCCTGGAGGGAGTGCGTGGCGCTCGCTTCTGAGGTCGACTATGCATGCCCATGGTTTATACCCATGGTTGAGGAAGTTTGAGCAGACCACATCGCCCACGAGCCATAGCCTCGTAGGGCTCCCCACAAGTGAAACCGTATTTTCAACTGCTTCGCGCGGCGGCGCCTCAACCGTGTAGGAGGTGAAGTAGCGGTGCGCCTCCCTCAGCAGGGGCCTTAAGCGTGGAGGTAGGGATAGGCACCTCTCAGGCATACCGGTCACGGGCATGGGTATACCAATAAGACCCGTAATTAGCGTTTCACGCGTTTATGTTATAACCTTCCGGCAACCCATGGTAAGGGTGGTGTTGAGGGTGCCCTTCACCTACCGCGCGCTCTTCATAGACGTTAGCAGCGGTAGCAGCAGGATCGAGGAGTTCTCGGCGCCCGAGGTCCTCGGCCCTATAGACCTAGGTGTCAAGCTTCACCTAGAGAGGTACGAGAGCTGGAGACACCCCGTATTCAGCGAGCGCAACGTCGTTGTCATAGGCAAGGGGGTGTTTGCAGGCGGCAAGCTGTTCGGGGCCCATAGGCTGATCGCTGTGTTCAGAAGCCCGGAGACCAGGGGTCTGCACGTAAGCGCCCTCGGGGGCGCGGCGTACAAGTTCATGAGGAGCGGTATCGATGCCATAGTAATCGAGGGCAGGTCTGAGAAGCCCGCAGTGCTCCTCATAGAGGGGGACGAGGAGGGGAGGGTTAGCGTTAGGATCGAGCATATCGAGCCCGACGAGCTGGAGAAGATCTACGGTGGGTACCAGGGGAAGGTAGGGGTCTACGCCCTCACCAAGTACCTAGCCGATAAGTACTGGGACTTCGTTTCTAGGAACAACGCCCGTATACTAGCCATAGGCCCCGCCGCCCTGAAGACTATAGGCGGCGCGATCTTCTCCATAGACATAGACGTTAGGAGGAGGGATCTAGCGTACGGTGCCGAGGACTCGGCATCGCGTGGCGGTGGCGGAAGCGTCCTGTACCAGGCGCACGGCGTCGCAGCGATCATAATAGGCGGCAGGTTCGAGCCCATGAAGAGGAACCCGAGGCTCGGGGATCTGAACCTAGTGAATGAGATATCGAGGAAGGCTTTGGGGAAGAACTACGTGCAGGCTATGGTAGGCGCGACGGTGAAGTACCGCTACGACGAGAGCATGGGGACCGGTGGGACCTTCGGGGTCAACTACCCGCACTACAAGGACTTGGTACCGATATTCGCCTACGACATGATGTACATGCCGAAGGAGCTCAGGATGAAGCTTCACGAGATGATCATGGAGCACTTCTGGAAGCCCTTCAACGAGGAGGTGTTCGTCAGGGCTAAGAGCTGGTACACCTGTGGCGAGCCCTGCCCCGTGGCGTGCAAGAAGGTGTGGAGGGGGAAGAAGGTCGACTACGAGCCATTCAACGGCCTCGGCCCCATGATAGGGGTGTTCAAGCTCGATAAGGCTGCCGAGCTCGTCGACCTAGTAGATGCGCTGGGCCTCGACGCGATAGAGCTAGGCCACGTGATCTCGTGGCTTATGGAGGCTGTGTGGAAGGGGCTGCTCAAGCCGGAGGAGCTGGGCCTCGATAAGAAGCCCTTCTTCGACCCGAAGAACTACCGCGTCGAGTACTCAGACACCAACGCCGAGATCGCTAGGAGGCTCATCGAGGGCCTCGTTCGCAAGGACAACGAGATCCTGAGGCTCATAGCTGAGAAGGGACTAAGGGTTGCGGCCAAGGAGCTGGATAAGAGGTTTGAGGATAGGGTTAAGAAGCTCGGGATAAGGTTTGAGGACCTCGTAGTCTACGCGGCCTTTGGCGATGAGGGGTACATGACCCCCAACTACTACTGGACCCCAGGCATGGTCGCCCCGCTCTTCATACTCGGGAGGTACTGGACAAACTACTCCCCAACGTTCATGGAGCCTGAGGACTTCGCTAAGTCTGCGGTTGGCAGGGCCCTCAAGGAGTACCTCGTTGACAACGCCGGGATCTGCAGGTTCCACCGCAGGTGGGCGGAGAAGATGCTGCCGCTGCTGTACAAGGAGATGTGGGGTGTCGATGTGGATCTTGACGCCCATGCTAGGGAGATGTACAGGAGGATAGCAGAGTACGATAGGAGGGCAGGTGCTGAGCCGAGGTTCTGGGAGAGTATGAAGGCTAGGGACGTGGTTGTATCCATAGCCTCAGAGATAAAGTCTGCTGAATGGGTTGAGAGGTTCTCCAAGGATCCGTGGGGGGCTGCTAGGGAGTGGTGGGACAGGTTCTACGCTAAGGTAAAGGAGATCCTGGGTTCCTAAACCCTAACCCCCGCTAATCGAGGGTAGAACATCCACAACGTCGTCCTTGCACACGACATCGTTTTTACCTAGGCCCACACCGTTCCTGACCACTACAAGACTACCAGTATCGGTGGCGCTGTTAAGAAGCCTCCGCAGCTCCTCTAGAAGCTCATACGCCTTTATGCAGCCACTAATGCCGAGCTCTACGTACTCGCCAAGAGCCTCGCGCAGGGAGAGGTGCAGCCTAACCCTGACCATGGACACCCTCCCTGAGCTCGGGCATCTCGAACACTATCTTCTCGTAGCCGCTAGTCTTAACACCCCTCCTACCATATATCGCCACCACATTTCCACCAACAACGTCAAACTCCTCACCTACAACAACCTCCCTGACCCGAGCGCCCGGCGGAAAGATCCAGTAGGCCACGTAGTTGTACTCAGGCACCTCAGGCTCGTACCAGTTCTCATAAGTGTTGCTGCCAGGCCTAACCGGCGCCCTGAACCTTATTGCGAACACTATGTAGGGCCTCCTCCTAGAACTCCTGAACCCTATATCCACCATTGATACGCGGGGCCTAACCCTAACACCGTTGACGACCACGCGCTCCTCATCGAGGAACCTCTGCATGTTGTAGCTAAGCTTGGCCGCCTCCTCCTCGAGAAGCCTCCTATCCGATGTGATAGCCTCGTAGTACCCCAGCGGGTCGTGGTAGTCAAAAACCAGGTAGTAGGATATAGCGCCTATGCCAACGAAGAATAGGCCTTGTGCATATACGGGCCTGACCTCTCGGCTAGCCTCTTCAAGGAAGCTCTTCGAGGCCACAGCCAGTAGCACCTAAGGGTGGGGTAGGAGTGAAGGAACTAAAGATTTTAGATTGTGGAGAGTGTACCTCTCCACAGCTGTGATGAACGCGCCCTTCGAAGCGAGCGGTGAGCTAGAGCCATCCGGCTGAGCGGGTGTGTACTCATTGCCGTTCGTAAAGCCTCGGGAGCAGGCGTTGCGTAGGTATATGAGGAGGGGTCTACTCATCTGGGAGCCCTTCTTCGAGACCCGGTACAACGTGCTCAGGAGGGACGGCTACGACGGGCGCGTGGTCCTCGTAGACGCCTTCATACCCGGCGTGCTTAGGGAGGCGCCCGTCACCACCGTGCTCCTGGCCCGGAAAGTCAATCCGGGGAGCATAGTCGATGAGATGCCTCTTAGGGCGCCTACGCTAGAACCCCTCGAGAGGAGCCCCGATAGGATGTTCCGCGATATGTGGGGGGTGTACGAGAAGCTGCGGAGCGGCTCACTTGGCCTGGGAGAGCTGAGCCCCGTTGATAGAAGCGTCCTTGGGCTCGATAGGCCTCTGAGAAGGGTTAGGATAGCTATGAGCATACTGCTGGAGATCCTCGAGGAGGGCCTGGGGTTCCGTAAGGC
Source organism: Thermoprotei archaeon (assembly GCA_003661865.1). Lineage (GTDB taxonomy): Archaea > Thermoproteota > Thermoprotei_A > Sulfolobales > Ignisphaeraceae > QMWT01. The sequence goes on along the minus strand of QMWY01000005.1, from coordinate 8,307 downwards.
CTTCGGGGTTTCCGTGGCCTACTACCGCCCGGTATACTACCCTCTACTGCTGGATAGGGGGTTTAGCAGGGTTTACGACCTGTACCTCGGGCAGCCGAGCTCGATATACACGAAGCTCGTGGGCCTAGACAGCGTTAGGAGGGCCATGTTGAGGTACATAGGCGGTGAAAACATCTGAGCTTTACGGAACGAGCTTGGGCCTGAATGGCACTAGGTCGGCCATCGTTATGAGACCAGGTCCCGACTCCAGCACAGCATCGACAAGGTTGAGGAGCACCGATACCGTACCCATATCGCCTGGGGTTCCGCTGCTCTTCCAGGTAACCGTGTACTCCTTGCCCTCGATCTCTATAAGCTCGTACTCCTCGGCGCCAGCGTAGGCGATGAACTCGATCCTTATCACCTCGCGGTCCCCGACATAAGCGGCGCCGTAGCCGCGGGCGCCCAGAACCTTCCCACGCCCAATAACCCTCGTACCCACCTTAACATCCTCCTCGGCAACCACGGGCTCCTGGTGCTCGGCAACGCGGCTCGGCTGGAGCCCAGCTGCATCGGCTATAAGCAGCACTGACTCGGCGTAGCCCACATGCCCTGTTAGCTCCCCCTTAGCCAGCTTCTCCCTATAGACATCGGGGTCGAGGCCTATACCGACCTTCTTCTGGAAGGGTAGCCTCCTCTTCGAGGCATCGAGGCTCCTAACAGCCTTAATCCTCTTAACCACGTGGAAAGGCGCCGTCAGCACTGTGACCAGCGTGTCTAGGAGGAACCCTGGGTTGATCCCCGTGCCCAGCACCGTAACGCCGTGACTCCTCGCCTTGGCGTCCAGCCTCCTCGCTAGGACGGGGTAGCGGTAGTAGGGGTACGAAAGGGTTTCGCAGGTCGATATAACATCGATCCCCAGGTCTATGACCCTCAGGAGCTGGTCGTAAACCCTGTCGAGGTAGCTACCGGTTGCGTGCAGAACCACGTCAGCCTCTACAAGAGTATCGGGGTCGCGGCTCACCGACACCCCGAGCCTCTCACGCCCGATCAGCTCGCCCACGTCCTTGCCAACGATCTCCGGGTTTATATCCACAGCTCCCACGATCTCATAGCCCCTATCCAGGGCGGCCCTAGCTATCAACCTGCCTATAGCACCGAAACCGTATATCCCGATCCGAACCGACATAAAGCAGTCCCACGCAGACATCGCGTTTCGGATAATTAAGCTAAGCGCTACGGAACCACGTCCATCCTCTCGACACGTATGGAGATCTTGGAGACCCGCCTCTCATCGCTGCTGCTCCTGAGGGCAACGGTCCCTATCCTTACATCGACCGCTGCGTAGCCCCTGCCCATGAGCTGGAGAAATGCAACTACTGCGGACACAGCCCTGTATACGTATGCCCCGCGCGCTACCACATCTACGCCGCCGCACCCCTCCACATTGAACTTGTACAGCAGCGCTAAGACATAGCGGGCTAGCGCCTTACCCCCTACGTACACTACGCACCTCTCCTCAGCGTTCATGCCGCTGCGCCTCTCCCCTACACCTTAACTCCTTGTCTGGGTAAATGGCATTAAAGCTATTACCCGCCTGCAAGGCTCTGCTACTAGGTGATGCATTATTGAAGCGCGCGTAGCATCTCGACACAGGATCTGGAGGTTCATCGAGCTAGGGGTGGACCCCTATCTAAGCGTCTATAGGTACCAGGTAACCGCCACGACCCAACTCATAAGGTCTAGGTACAGCGACCTAGCCCCGGGCCAGCTCTCGGAGGACGTGTACAGGGTTGCGGGGCGTGTGATGGCTGTTAGGAGGCATGGTAGAATAGCCTTCGCTGTCCTCGACGATGGCTACGGGACCATACAGCTAATGTTCAGGTACGATGTGCTAGGCAAGGAGAGGTGGAAGCTCTTAGAGCTCCTCAACGTTGGCGACGTGATAGGGGTTGAGGGCAGCCCTACCCGCAGTCTTCGGGGCGAGCTATCCCTACTTGTGAGGGACTTTAGGTACCTCGCGATTGCGTGGAGGGACTACCCCGAGAAGTGGCATGGGCTCGCGGACGCGGATAAGAGGTACAGAATGAGGTACCTGGACATAATGCTGAACAGCGATGTCAGGAAGGCGATAATCTCCATGTACAGGATAGAGAAGGCGTTCCGCGACTTCCTAGACTCCGAGGGTTTCGTAGAGGTGCATACACCAAAGCTCCAGCCCATATATGGAGGCGCCCTGGCAAGGCCCTTTAAGACCCGCATATACGCACTGGATATGGATGCGTACCTCAGTATAGCCCCCGAGACCTACCTCAAGAGGCTGGTGGTTGCGAACCTTTTCAAGGTGTACGAGATCGCGGTGTGCTTCCGAAACGAGGACATAGATGCTGAACACTACCCCGAATTCGTACAGATCGAGATCTATCAGGCGTTCGCCGATTGGGAGGATATGATGAGGCTTGTCGAGAGGATGGTTAGCTACGCCGTTAAGCAGACCTACGGCTCGTATAGGGTGGAGGTGGAGAAGGAGGGCAAGGGGGTCATAGACTTCACGCCCCCGTGGAGTAGGATAGGGCTCGAAGAGGCGATCGAGAAGCTTGGAGGGGTGAAGGTCCGCGGGCTTGGCTACGATGAGCTTGTCAAGCTCGCTCAGGAGCTGGGTGTGGAGGTTAAGGACCCGCGCCGGGGCAAGATCCTCGAGAAGATATTCGAGAAGGTTGCTCAGCCCAAGCTCAGGAACCCTACATTCGTAACTATGTTCCCCAGGGACATATCCCCCCTAGCAAGGCCTTCGCGTCGCGACCCGCGGTACGCCGAGCGCTTCGAGATCTACGTAGCGGGGCTGGAGGTAGGCAACGGGTACAGCGAGCTCAACAACCCGGTGATCCAGTACTACTTCTTCAAGAAGGAGGAGGAGCTTAGGAGAAGAGCTGCTGAGAAGTTCGGTGAGGTCGAGGCCCACCCAATGGACAAGGACTACGTAAGAGCGCTGGAGTACGGGATGCCACCAACCGCGGGTGTTGGTATAGGGATCTACAGATTGATCATGGCCCTGCACGGTCTTCCGAGCATCAAGGACGTCATACCCTTCACTATAGTCGCTCCCGAGGAGTTCGAGACCATAGCGGAGATGTATCCCGACGTCCTCAAGTACTATGTAGAGAAGCTGGGTTTGGAGGGCTAGAGGAACTTGAGCACGCTCTCTACAGCCATCCTTAGCGATGCAGCGAGTATTAGCAGCGCTATGAACTTACGCAGGGTCTCCCTAGGGGTTTTCAGGGCTATGTGGGGGCCGATCCAACCGCCGATAAGGGCGCCTACAGCCGCGGGTATGGCGGCGCCCCAGATTATGGTGCCGTCGATGCTGTGCCTAACTATGGAGGCTATGGCCGACGGCATTATACACATCATCGATAGGGCAACGGCTGTGTGGGGGTCGAGCCCGAGGATGTACAGGAACACTGGGACCGCTACAATACCTCCCCCCAGCCCGCTTAGCCCGGCAACAAGACCCGCGAGCCCACCCCCTAGGAACGCCACCACGTAATCTATAGCGCTCCAAGCCCTTCTCTCCTCACCACCTCCCCGCTGCTTGAAGAACAGCCTCACGGACCCCGCGATCAGTATAACGGCTATTATCAGTGTGAGGTGGCTCCGCGGGATAACGACCGTTAGGTAAGCCCCTATGTACGCCGTGGCTATCATTGGCGGGGCGACCACTGCGTATAGCTTGAGGGGGATCCTCAGCCTCCGGTAGTACCTGAAGCTGCTAACAACGGAGTTCACCCCCACCATGAACTTGGACACGGCGACCGCATTTGGCGGTGGGAAGCCTAGGTAGTAGAGCGAGGGCACCATGAGGAACCCTCCGCCGAGCCCAGCCATAGAGCCGAGGAGTGATGCTGCTACCCCAAGCGCTGCGTAGAGGACTTGGCTAACTATGTCCATAGTGCACAACCTTGTAGAGGCTCTGCAGAAGTCTCGGGAATTAAGCCTTAGCCCCGCGAACGGTCAGCCGAGGACCACTACCTCATCCGCCTGTCAGTAGGGTCCCGGGGTACCTCGTCATCCCGTAAACGAGTGTGCCCCACAGCTTTATATCGAGCACTCTGAGTTCTACGCGGTGAACTCCATGTCTTCGGAGCCCATCAAGGTCTTGGGCAGGTACACCGTGCTCCGTGACAGGCTCTACACCAAGAGCCACGAGTGGATAAAGGTAATCAACGACGAGGCCCTCGTGGGCATAACGGACTACGCGCAGCAGAAGCTGAGGAACATAGTAGGTGTTGAACTACCTGAGGTAGGGCGCAGGTATGGTAAGGGGGAATCCATGGCAGTTGTCGAGTCCATAAAGAGCGTTGAGGATGTCTACGCCCCGGTAACGCTTGAGGTCATAGAGGTTAACGAGGTCCTCGAAGAGGAGCCGGATAGGATAAACAGGGATCCTTACGGGGATGGATGGATAGCGCGGGTCAAGATCGTGAACAGGGATGAGCTCAGCGACCTCCTCAAGCCCGAGGACTACGCCCGGGTTGTAGAGGAAGAGGAGAGGGGATAGGGTCAGCGAAGGGAGGACCTCCACACTCCCTTTTCCCCTATTCGGAGTACCGTGAGACACATCATCCCCTTAGAACAGCTACTCCACGCTCCTTATAGCGAACGCTGGGGCTCGATGAGGCGAGAGCCGCAGCGAGGGCACTTGCTGGGCTTCCAGGGCTCCTCTAGGTTCGTGAATACATAGCCGCATCTCCTGCAGTAGGGAAGCCTCATAACAAGCCTCTCCCTACCTCCGCTACACCTCCATACACTACGGGCTACATGGCGTAAGTGCTTGTATACGCACCTCTCGTCGCAGTCAAGACCCAGCACATCTATGATCTCGTGTGCTGTGAGGAAGTCTCCCGCCCTTAGAAGCTCGATGATCCTTCTCTTAATGGACAACTTGTTCAAACCCTGCTTTGCGGAGGACTGCGCGAAATATTGCATGCGCAGTTATAATCCCCATAACCGTGCCGTCCCTTGCGGTTACAACGGCGTAGTTGCTTCCGGTACTGCTCATGTACTTCAGAGCCTCCTCGATCTGGGAGTCCAGCCATACGTGTGGCGGGAGCCTCAACATGATGTCCGATGCCGATAAGTTGACGAAGGTCTCTAGAGGCATCCTAGACCTCCTCAAGCTACGGCCAACGCTTGAGAAGGGGGCTGAGAGAGCGGTGGTTCTCCTACGGCCAAACATGAGCATGAAGTCTATGTAGGAGATGATTCCCTTCATCCTGCGCTTGGAGTCTACGACTATTATGTAATGCTTACCCTTCCTCAGGAGGTCGAGCACCCTATTCACCTCCTCATCCTCGTCTATCAGGGCGAAGCCTGGTAGCAGGTCGCTGTACCTCTTCATGAACTCGTCTATTCTTAGCTTAAGGATGTTTTCGATCGCCTGGTAGAAGCGCTCGGCAACCTCGCTCATCACTCAGCACCCCTGCCCTGCTTCCTACGGATCCTCCTCCACCTAGGCTCAATATGTGTAGTTGGTGGGCCGCGCTCGAACACGAGCTTGAGTAGCGGAGGTGTTGCTAGGTTCGTTACGAGAACTATTAGCAGGGCCGCTAGGTAAACCTCAGGGCCCAGTATACCGAATGTGTAGCCCATGTACGCCGCTATGACGCAGAACTCGGCGCGGGGGAAGAGCCCTACAGCTGTTCTAAGAGCTGCGCGCGCTGGATAGCCAATGATGAACGATGTCAGCCCACCACCAAGGGTCTTTCCTAGGAAGGCGCCCCCTAACATGGCGAGGTAGAACCACAGGTACTCGGGCCTAAGCGAAGTCCTGATATCGAGCTCGGCGGCGGTGATCATGAAGAAGATCACGGAGAACGTGAGCGAGAGGAACCTCATCTTCTCAGACACCCTCCTAACACCCATGGCGTCCGAGAACGCCAGCCCAACAGCGTATGCAGCAACAAGGGGGGATAGGTGGAAGTACTTTGTTAGGTAAGCCGCTAGCGCGAATACTCCTAGCAGTACCGAGGAGAGCGCCTCGTCTACGTGCATCTTCATCGCAGCCCTAACGATAGTGTTGGAGAAGCGGTGGAGTATAAGCACCGTAGCGATCCAGAAGAGGAACGCCGTTGCAGCCGTAGATGCTATTGTGGGTAGGTCGAACCGCCCCGTCTTGATGAAGGAGGCGCCAACGACTATTGTTATAAGGGCTGTCAGGTCGTCGAGCACTGCTACGCCCAGTATCGTGTAGCCTTCAGGGGTCCCCAGCTTCCCGATCTCTATAAGCGTCCTTACGCTGACACTGATGCTCGTTGCCTCAAGCACAGCCCCTATGAAGTATGCCGAGCGCGGTGGGTAGCCGAAGGCTATCCCTATGGTGTAGCCTATGCCGAATGCCGCCAGCGCCTCGCCAACTGTTATAATGCCGTACATCTTGAGGTTCCTCATGAAATCCCTGTACCTGGTCTCCAGCCCTGCGTAGAACAGCAGGACCATTACCCCGAACCACCCGATGGTCTTGACGGTTTCGTTAAGCGGGAACACCCCTAGGAGTGCTGAGCCCAGCACAAGCCCGGCAACGAGGTCGCCTATAACCGGAGGGAACTTGAGCCTTGCGAAGAGCTCCTCGAATAGCTTGCCTACTAAGAGCGCTAATGCCATGGCTAGCATGAGGTCTAGGAGCAGAGCCTCTGATGAGCCCACGGCTCCTACCCCAGCTTCTACGCTAATAAGAGCGGCCCAGCTATAAACGGTGATAAGCGCGTATACGGGCTCATCTCTAGCCCTATCCCTCGCTAGCAAGGGTTAATTCCTGCTAACGGTAAGAGTGTATGGCGAGCAGAATGAGGAGGCTCTCCCGGAGGATAGTAACAATCCCCAGATCCCCCCACCGCGTCCTGGTAGCCCTCGTGGAGGAGCTTAGGAGGAAAGGTGTTGATGTCTACAACTACACAGCTGGGCAGCCTGGACTACCTCCCTCTGAGAAAGCGCTCCGCTACTTCTTCGAGAAGTTCATGGAAGACCCGTTTGGCCATAGCCGGTACGTCGCAACGCAAGGGCTGTGGGAGCTCAGGGAGGAGATATCAAGGGATCTTGAGAAGTACAGCGGTGTTCGCGTAGACCCTAGAAACATCGTTATAACCAGCGGTGGTGCTGAGGGGCTGCTGCTAGCCCTGGGCACCGTGGTCGAGCCGGGCGACGAGGTCCTGGTCTTCGACCCCTGCTACAGCCTATACTGGGGGCTCCTACGCTACTTAGGCGCCAAGATCGTTACCTGTAGGCAGGATATCGAGAGGGGGTTCCAGCCCGATCCTGAGTGCATAAAGGAGAAGGTGAGCGATAGAACCGCAGCCATACTCCTAACGAGCCCCGACAACCCAACGAGCAGGATCGTGAGCCGCGAAGTCGTCGAGACGATAATCGATGTTGCGGTGAAGCACAAGGTCTGGGTCGTGTACGACGAGGCGTACAAGCATATAGTCTACGAGGGCGAGCACGTATGGCTTCTAAGGTACCCTGAGCTACAGGACCTGCTCATAGGCGTGAACTCCTTCTCCAAGGACCTAGCGATCCCCGGGTTCAGGCTAGGGTACCTATACGGACCCAGTGACTTCATCGAGCAGGCGGTTAAGATGAAAGGGTTCCTAAGCATTACGAGCCCCGTACCAGCCCAGTTCCTAGCGCTGTACTACCTCCGTGAGGGGTTCAAGGAGGAGTACCTGAGGTACGCGCTAGAGGTGTATAGGAGGCGGAGGGACGCGGCCTACAACGCCTTTAGGAAGTACCTGCCCGAGGCCCACGTCCTGAAGCCTACTGCAAGCATGTACCTGTTCCCGGATATGAGGCCATACCTTGAGAGGCTTGGTGTGGACGATGTGCAGTTCACCTACGACCTCGCCAAGGAGGTTGGCGTTGCGATGCTCCCCGGCTCTGCGTTCGGCGAGGGCGGGAAGGGGTACCTCAGGGTAACGTTCGTTACCCAGCCCGAGGACAGGCTCGTAAGGGGTATAGAGCTATTGGCTGAGTACATAGAGCGGAGGGCCCGGCGGTGATGAGCCTCGATCCCCCGACGGGTAGGATGAAGAGGCCAGGGACGTGCTGAGCACGCATCTTACGAAATAGTTGTTTAGGATGAGGAGAAGCTCCGGCCACCCCCCTCTTATATACCGTCTAGCTGCGAAGGTTATCCAACGGTGTTCAAGGGGCCGTGGAGCTGGTGGAGCAGCTGCACCCGATGATAATCAAGGGGCTTAGGCTGCGGGGTATAGAGAGGTTCACCCCGCCGCAGAGAGAGGCCCTGGCTAAGGGTCTACTACGCGGGCGTAACAT
>QMWY01000004.1 GCA_003661865.1 Thermoprotei archaeon | reverse complement strand
GTGTTGTGAGGTGTCCGCGCTGCGGCTATGACGAGGTCTACTACTGGGAGGTCCAGACACGCGCAGCTGACGAGCCCACTACGAGGTTCTTTAAGTGTGCCCGGTGTGGCTATGTATGGAGGGAGTACGAGTAGCGATGATCGGGGTTTTAAGAACTGATGCGTGATGAGAAACCCACGCGGTGAGTAATGGCTCTTAGGAAGCCTTGTAACGCTGCAGCTCGTTTTTTATTAATTCAATGGTTAGCTTCGGGTCAGCACGGCCCCGTGTACGCTTCATGACGAGCCCCACAATGTAGTTTATAGCGCGAGGGTTACGTAGAGCATCCTCAACAGCCTTAGGGTTGCTCCTCATCACCTCACGCACGATCTGTTGTAGCTCATCGCGGTTAGTTATTCTTAGCAAACCCCGTGTGCGAATGAGTTTCTCAGGGTCGGAACCGCTCCTAACTATTTCAGGCATTATCTCCTTGGCTATCTTTATGCTTATCAAGCCCTTGTCTAGTAGCTCAAGCAGCCTTGCTATGTGAATAGGCCTTGCCCTTAACTCATGAGGCTTAATACCGTATTCATTAACCCATCTGAGGAAATCGGTTATGAGAATATCGGCCAGCTTCTTGTATCTGGTGTAGTGTTTAGCCGCCTCCTCAAAGAAGTCAGCTAGCCACTTCTGAGAGACAAGGACGGTTGAGTGGTACCTATCAAGCCCATACTGCTTCATAAACCTTTCTATACGCATATCAGGGAGCTCGGGCATGGACCTCCTAACACTCACTATGAACTCACTGGTTATCCTCACGGGCGGTAGATCGGGGTCTGGGAAGTACCTATAGTCCTCCTCAACCTCCTTAGCCCTTAGGGTGATCGTTACTTTGCGTACTGGATCCCAATGCCTAGTCTCCCTTCTCACGATTCCTCCACGTTCAATTATTGTTCGCTGCCTCAGGATCTCGTATGCAAGGGCCCTCTCAACGTCTTTTATAGAGCCTATGTTCTTGATCTCTACCCTGCTACCCCCACCTAGGGATATGTTTGCGTCTACGCGGAACGACCCCTCGAGGCTAGTATCGGTTACGCCTAGGTGTTCAAGTATGTTTATGAGTTTTGTAAGAAACGCCCTCGCCTCCTGGGGGCTCTCGATATCGGGCTCCGTCACGATCTCTAGCAGTGCTATACCGGCACGGTTGTAATCTATGAGACTGTATGGGCTTGTTGCTATGTCTCCCGTGGGGTAGGTTATTCTTCCAGGATCCTCCTCGATATTTATCCTCCTTATCCTGACGATCTTTTCATGACCGTTGATAGTCAGCTTCAGGAACCCTTCCCGGCAGAAGGGGGTCGAGCCCACACCGTCATACTGCGATATCTGGTAGTTTTTAGGCATATCAGGGTAGAAGTAATGCTTCCTTACGAATACAAGCCTGTCCGAGATCTTGCAGTTGAGGGCTATTGCCACCATTGCAGCGTACTTCACAGCATCGCGGTTTATCACGGGTAGCACACCGGGTAGCCCTAGACATACGGGGCATACGTGGCTGTTGGGCTCCTTACCCCTGTAATCAGCTGGGCAAGGGCAGAAGAGCTTGGTTTTCAATGCCGTTATCTGCACGTGTATCTCGAGCCCTATCCTCACATCACCCATACCCGCAGCACCCCTAGATAGGTGGCTTTAGGGCTGCTCCTCTCCTAAGCTCCTCAACTAGCGCACCCGCGTAGAGGAGCTTCTCCTCCGATAGAGGGGGGCCCATGAACTGGATACCGACCGGTAGTGTTGCTGCCAGTCCCGCAGGCACACTTATCGCAGGGCTCCCTATCAGGTTAGCTATAACAGTGTCTATATCCATTGTATAAAGCTTTATGGGGTCAGTTATAGCCTCCCCCAGTCGCGGAGGCTTGATCGGCATCGATGGTAAGGCTACTAGGTCGAATCTCTTAAACACCCTATCAAACTCATTCTTCAGAAGCCTCCGAACCCTGAGGGCTCTTATGTAGTACTGCTCCTGGTACCCAGCGCTTAATATAAATGCTCCTAGAGCTATCCGCTTCTTAACCTCAAATCCAAAGCCCCTAGACCTAACCTCAGTGAACACCTCAATCCAGCTTCTCCCCTCTACATCTACATGGAGTCCGTACCTCAGCCCATCATACCTAGCGAGGTTTGAGCTCGCCTCAGCCATAGCTATTATGTAGTATGCGGGTAGCGCATAACGTGTGATGGGTATGGAGACCTCGTCACATGTATGCTCTCCACAGATCCTGTCAAGGATCCTGTGTAGCACGCGCTCCACATCTTCTTCTAGACCCCGCCACAGCTCCTTAACAACAGCAATCCTTAGACGGGGCCTGGAGCTCATCAGCTCCTCAAGCTTGAAGTAATAATCTGTCTTACCGTTCCTAGGTATGGACGTAGAGTCCTTTGGGTCGTGGACTGCTATAACGCTAAGTAGGAGGGCTACGTCGGCAATGGTACGCGCCATCGGCCCGATCTGATCGAGGCTGCTGGCGTAGGCTATTAAGCCGAAGCGGCTTACGAGCCCATAGGTGGGTTTCAGACCTACGGTGGCGGTGAACGCGGCAGGGCACCTAACAGAGCCACCTGTATCGCTCCCTAGTGCAAGACTAGCCTCTCCAGCCGCTAAGGCGGCGGCACTACCACCAGATGATCCTCCAGGAACCCTTTCGAGATCCCAAGGGTTCCTAGTGGGGAAGAACGCGCTGGTCTCGGTTGTTGAGCCCATTGCGAACTCGTCCATATTGGTCTTACCTATGATTACCGCGCCGCTCTCCTTCAGCAGCTTAACCGCCGTTGCATCGTAAGGCGGAACGTAGTTCTCAAGCATTCTTGATGCGCATGTGGTCCTGATCCCCCGTGTCGATATGTTATCCTTAACCGCTACAGCTATGCCCGCTAAGGCGAGATCCTCGCCTTGCTTAAGCCTTTTAACAACATTCTCAGCCTCCCTCTCGACCTCCTCGCGGCTTCTCAGAGTTATGTAGCTCCTAACCTTGGCCTCGACCTTACGGATCCTATCATAGATCGCTTCGAGGTAATCAAGGATCTTATCGGGATCCGAACGAAAATACGTGAGGAGTTCGGTAGCTGATGCATATACGTAGTCCAGCTTCGTCACCCCGTAACAGTTCGTGGCCCTTTTACGTAGCTACCCTCCCTCAGGACATTGCTTAGCAGCTCGCTGGCAGGTATGCTGCACACCTCAGGTTCGTCGTCGCGTAGCGGAGACTCGATGTCTAGTACGTGGAATAGGGGCTCAACATCCTTTAAATCGCCAAGCTCGTTTAGCTGGTTGAAGAAGTTGAGTATCTTGCGGATCTCCGAGCTAAGCTTAACACGCTCGTCGTCAGTGAACTTTATCAAGGCGAGCCTCTCGAGATGCCTAATCACATCCTCAATATCGCCCAGCTCCTTAACCAAGTGGCTACACCCCATACGCTATGTGTTTCGTGTGTAGCAACGGCTTTAAAGCCGCTATGAACAGCGCTACATAGAGGGAACTCTATGCGTATAGAGGATTTTCTCAATGAGGTCAAAGATTACTTGGTCAGAAGAGATATAGTGTGGCTAAGTGTTGAAGAGGCACGTGCATGGGGTATGAACCTCGTTTACTATACCCTAAGTGTTGAGCCTACGTTTATGATGGGGCTCCTCGCCTGTGAAGTGAATCCCTTCGAGGAGGATATAGTGCCCATAGCGGTGATGGTGGTTATGAATCCTGAAATGAATAGGGATATCAAGCTAGATAAGCTCACGAAGGTTCTGAACAGCGTTGGCGGCTACATATTCAAGTATGGCGAGGACGACGGCATCATACTACCCGTCGATGAGTACTCAATAAAGCAATCAATCGACTCCGTCGCCTACCTCGCCCACGAGCTCTTTGGTAAGAACCTAAGACCCCTTATAGATGGCTACTTCTTGGACACCTTTGAGTAAGGTTAAGGGTTTATGAACTATTCAAAGGCTAGTAGTGCTTAGGGGAGCGCTGGGTAATGAGGAGGATAGAGTTCACAATTGAGCAGTGGCTAAGTGATGAGGAGTTCCATGAGCTCCTTAGGATAGCTCGGTACCTCGGACGGGATGGAGCTAGGGGCTCTCGCTTCGCCATCGATGTAGATAGGATTCTGAGGAACGGTCTTGACATCGAGGACGTCGTAGAGATCCTGGATCGCTATGGAGTTGAGTTGGGGCAAGGGGAGTTGAGGTACCTTGAGAAGGTTCTTGAGAGGAACAGGTTAAGGGTTGTGGTGAAGAGGTACGGTAACGAGTACCTACTGGAGCCGCAGGGCTACCTGGGCAAGCTTATTGATGATCTAAAGCACGCACTGAGCTACGACCGTTCACGTAGGGCGTTCATAGTCAAGCCTATGTACCTCTTCGAGGTGATGGAGACCCTCGAGAGGAGGGGGGTTGAGGTCATTAACGAAACCGGTATTGAGCCTCGTGCAGAGCTCCCCATAAAGCCCCATTTCCTAGGGCAGCTTCGGGATTACCAGCGTGAAGCATTGCAGGCGTGGGCGTCCAATAAGTACCGCGGCGTCATAGCCCTGCCCACGGGGAGTGGCAAGACCATCATAGCCATCGCGGCGCTCACGATGCTCGGGGTCAGAACGCTTATAGTCGCGTTCACTAAGGAGCAGATGTTTCAATGGGTTGATCAGATAGCCAAGTTCACTGATATTCCGAGAACCTCTATAGGTTTGTTCTACTCAGGCGACAAGAGAATAGCCCCGGTAACCGTCACGACTTATCAATCAGCGTATAGGTACATAGACAAGCTATCGCCCTACTTCTCATTCCTGGTTATAGATGAGGTACATCACCTGCCAGCGGACAAGTTCCGGTACATCGCGATGAATGCTGTTGCCCCTATGAGAATGGGGCTCTCGGCAACTGTCGTTAGGGAGGATGGTAGGCATCGCGAGCTCTTCCCGCTTATGGGTGGCGTTGTGTACTCGAAGAGTCCTAAGGAGCTTACCGAGATGGGCTACCTAGCACCCTTTAGGATCGTGACAGTTAAGGTGAGGCTTACGCCTGAAGAGGAGAGGAAGTACAGGGAGCTGGTAGCCGCGTACAGGTCGCTGGTAGGCTATGCACCGTTCGAGGATGTCCTAGCCGCTGCGCGAAGAGGTGTTGAGGAGGCGGTTAAAGCAGTGAGGATCCATAACGAGATCAGGCAGCTTGTGCACAACTCCAGGTCTAAGTATGAGGCTGTTAAGAGCATTGTGGAGAGGGAGGTTGCTCGAGGGAGCAAGATCATAGTTTTCACCCAGTACCTCGACCAGGCCTACAAACTCGGGGAGTACTTAGGAGCTGTCGTTGTCACTGGGGAGCTCGATGAAGAGACGAGAAGGCGAAGGCTAGAGCAGTTCAGGGAGGGGCTGACGAGGGTGCTTGTAGTGACAACGGTTGGTGATGAGGGTCTTGACATACCTGACGCCAATGTGGGTATAATAGTTGCGGGTACGGGATCTAGAAGGCAGTTCATACAGAGGCTCGGCAGGCTTCTACGCCCGGCACCGGGTAAAGAGGCGAGGCTCTACGAGGTTGTGGTTAAGAATACTTTTGAGGAGGCTGAGGCTAGGAGGAGGAAACAGCTTCTAAAGGCGGTTTTTGAGGATGGATATATAGACCCTACCGCTAGCTGAGGAAGTGTCCACACTTAACGAGTAGAGCGCCGCTAGGCGACCTATAGGGTTCGTGATAAGGGTTTCCGGAACGATAACTGCACCCTCAAGAACCTCTCCTATAGATAGGCAGCCCTCCGAGCTAACCGCTATCGGCTCTACCCATGGGGGAAGGGGTTTTCTAATAGAGCTGCACACCCGCCACGGAACAGGTATATCGCGGTGGAGCACAGCCTTAATAGCCGCTGCCAACGGATGAACAGCACTTACGAGTAGAACATCCCTAGCTTCGCGGTCACCATTAAAGAATGTTATTCCCTTACCGAGACTCCTTGCGGAGTCTATGTGCCTGATCAGTTCAGATAGCGATTCGCACCTTGCCCGTGCGCATGCGGAGCCAAGATCTTTGTTAACACGGGGCTCAATACCTAAGACCTGTTCGTAGCACGCTGCGGCGTGGGGGTTCAGGGAGAATGGCACAACAACCCTAACATCGAGCCACGTCTCCTCTGCGATCTCAATGCCTTGAAGCTGTGCTTCTCCGCAGATAACCGCGCTTAGCGGTGCTAGTGCAAGAGATGTAAGCCCCCTTGACCGCCTTACGCGTATAACCGCTGGGCTCGTCAGGATATATACAGGTATCTCCGCCGATAGCTCAACGACCTTTCTAACGGTATCGCTGCGAAGCAGGAGCTCTTCTAGCGGAATAACTCGGCAGCCCTCTCTGAACCTCAAAGCTATTTCAACCAGGTGCCTCAGTTATGGATTGGGGCTTAAATACCGGTGATGATCCTCGTAAGAGCTGATGGGGTGATGTGTAACCAGGCAGCTGAGGGCGCTACCCGTGGTATGGCTCTCTAAGCGGGAGGCAGCAGCATACCTTGTGCTGAAGACTTTGCTCGGTGAGGGTGCTGAGGTTAACCTAGGTGACGCTATTGCGTTACTAAGGGTCATGATGCCTAAGCGCGTCGCCCGGAAGATCTTGAAGAGACTATCAAAGAAGGGCTTTGTAGAGCTCAGCGGTGTTAGGCTGAGGATACTACCCCTTGAAGATGCGCTACGCAATCTCCTCCTAGAATACATGGCCGAAAGGATCCGCAGGAATCTACGCTCAAACCATATAGAGGCCCGTGTGGCTATCGATGGGGGCTTCATTAGGGTATTGATGCCAGAAGAGTACTGCTCACTATTCCCGGTTAACCGTAGTGCGGTTAAGCGGGGGGTCGTGCGTATAGAGTGCGTTTCCAGCGGCGAAGGGGCTGCGCACGACACCGGTGCTGTCTAGCCGTCACCTCCCTCAAAAAACCTTTTAATACCGTCACCGTGTACCCTAGGCCCTTACTCCTTCTTCTCTATGGTTATCTCTATCGTGGATACCCTGCTCTGCCTACCGTCCTGGCTTGTGATGGTCTGGCTCCCGATCTTGATCTCCTTTACCTCGACCTTCCCGGGTAGGAACCTGTTCCTCACTATCTCGACTGTGTCAACCGCCTTGCTGATGGCTCTTCCACGCGCCTTTATCACTATCTCGTTTACGCCCTGGTTCAGCAGTGTTAATACGGCTAGCACATAGTTCATTACGGGCTTCTTACCTACTAGGACGACGTTTGCGGCGCCCGGAACCTGGGACATGCACAGCACCTCGGCGCGTTCTAGCGTTTGTAGCGTGTTTCACCTTAGTAGGGGCTCCAATAAAAGCTTATATCAAGGAGTTGCAATCGGGCTCGATGCGCCCCCGGGCTTATCAACTCATCCATATTGCTATCAAGAGATGTGTAAATGGTAGTTGGGTAATGATACCGGTGATCTACAGGCATGGCTGTCCCTACTGCGGTGGGGAGATAGAGGCTGAGAGGATCTTAAAGGGGTTGCCATGTAGGCGCTGCGAGGAAGCGAGCGCAGCTGCTCACACATTCATGCGGGCGTACGCTAAAGAGCTTGAAGAGCTTGAGGAGTTCTTCACCAAAGCAACAGGTTTCAAGCCATGGTCTCTACAGAGGGCCTGGATGAAGAGGCTCCTATCAGGAGAGAGCTTCGCAATGGTGGCGCCTACAGGTGTTGGGAAATCAACGCTGCTTGCCGTTTACGTCCTTTACCGCGCGCTTAACTACGGCTGGAGGGTCTACGTATTAGCACCAACGCGTGAGATAGCCCTGCAGTTCAGCCGTCGTCTCGGGGAGTTCTACGATAAGTTGAGACGCTACTACGGTAAGGAGCTAAGGATAGTAGTGTACGTTTCCGGAACCAGCAGATCCAGCGCGGTAAAGGAGAGGATCTCGCGCGGAGACTTCGACGTACTAGTGACCTCGGCAGGCTTCTTGGTACGGAACTTCGGCATGCTGCAGAAAATGGGGTTCCAGCTTATAGTTGCTGACGATCTAGATGCTGTGCTTAGGAATTCGAAGAATGTTGATAGGATACTCATGCTTCTGGGATTCACAGAGGAGGAGATTAGGCTTGCCTACGAGCTTGTGAAGGCGAAGCAGGAGCTAGTGGTATCTATGCTTGCTGGGCGCGAGGAGAGGGCTCGGGAGCTCGAGGCTGTTATCGAGGAGCTGCGTGCGAGGCTCAAGATGATATCCGTTGAGAAGAAGCGCCAGTTAGTAGTGGCGTCTGCTACTGGGCGCAGCGGTGGTGTGAAGTCTAAGGTGCTGCGCGAGCTCCTGGGGTTTGAAGGCGGGGCAGTGTTTGAGTACTGGAGGAGGGTTGTGGACACCTACATACACATGGATGAGGGGGGTGAATGGCTTGAGCATGTAGTCTCTGTCATAAAGCTGCTGGGTAGCGGAATAGTATTCGTTGCTAGAGGGTACGAACCGAAGGCTGTGGTGTCAAAGCTTCTCTCTAAGGGAGTTAGGGCGGAGCTCGTTAGGTCGGGCAGCAAGGCCTTTGATAAGTTTAGGCGTGGTGAGGTGGACGTACTTGTGGGGTCGGCAAGCTATTACGGCATACTGGTAAGGGGGATAGACGAGCCCCTAAGGGTCAGGTTCACGATCTTCATCGGTGTGCCCCGCTCAGGGGTCAGGCTCGAGAACGCCCTCAATAGCGTGCGGTTCCTCTACGTGCTCCTAGAGTACCTAAGCAGAAGAGGTATTACCAGTAGCGGCTACGTGGACTTCGTGGTTGGCATACTTAAGAAGAGCTCCCTCGCCTACCTAAACCTGTTGAGAAAGGCTCTTGCCCAGG
Source organism: Thermoprotei archaeon (assembly GCA_003661865.1). Taxonomy (GTDB): domain Archaea; phylum Thermoproteota; class Thermoprotei_A; order Sulfolobales; family Ignisphaeraceae; genus QMWT01. Next base: position 12,382 of record QMWY01000004.1, on the reverse strand, counting down.
GCTGCAGGGACTGCGATGAGAAGCTCAGCGAAGTTGTTGCAAAGCTTCTAGAGATCAAGAGCTGGGTAAGGGAACGTGTAGGGGAGATTGTGGCGAGTGAGGGCAAGATAGTGCTGCCAACAGCCGTGATAACACGTAAAGGACGCGATATCTATGTCTACAGACCCGATCCCTACACCTATATCCAGGCCAGCGGAAGATCATCAAGACTGCTTAAGGGGAGGAAGACCGTTGGTTTCTCACTCATAGTTGCTGACGACCATGATCTGCTAGTACTCCTTGAGAAACGGCTAAAGAACCTCGTACCCGAGCTAGAGTTCCGCAGACTCGAAGAGGTGGACCTTAACGAGGTTGCAGCCCAGGTTGCGAGGTCTCGTGAAGAGGGTTCCGAGGAGCCTGTTAGCGATAGAATAGTGACAGCCCTTATAGTCGTTGAGTCCCCCACAAAGGCGCGCACCATAGCTTCCATGTTTGGGAAATCGGCGCGTAGATATGTTGGTGAGGTCCCGGTATACGAAGCTGTTATCCCCATACCCAATGGTGAGGTGTTGGTAGCTAGTATAGCCGCTTCTCTAGGGCACGTCACGGACCTCGTGGTGGATGACGGGTTCCACGGTGTTAGGGTTGAGAGGGGCTATGTCCCTGTCTACGATTTCATAGCGAGGTGTAGGGCGTGTAAGAGGCAGTTCGTAGGACTCTACGATAAGTGTCCCTACTGCGGTTCGACGAACATAGTGAGCAGCCTCCATATAGTGAACGCCCTTAAGAAGCTTGCGCAAGAGGTTGATCGAGTCTACATAGCTACGGACCCCGATGCTGAGGGTGAGAAGATAGCCTTTGACCTGTACGCGCTGCTGAGGCCTTTCAACAGCAGGATTCTGCGCATCGAGTTCCACGAGGTTACGAGGAGGGCTATTCTCAAGGCACTGGAGTCTCCGAGGGGTATAGACTTGAGGAGGGTTATGGCGCAGATCGTTAGGAGGGTTGATGATAGGTGGGTCGGTTTTGAGATCAGTGGATGGCTTCAAACCAGGTTTGGGAAGCGATGGTTAGGGGCTGGTAGGGTTCAGTCACCAGTACTTCTATGGGTTGCGGACCGCTATAGGGAGTTCCAGTACTCCAAGGGCTACTGGGTGATTGTAGACCTTGGAGGCTATAGGGTTAGGGTCTTTGTCAAGAGCCGTGAGGAGGCCGAGAGGCTCTCCAAGGACATTGTAGAGAAGGGTATAGCTGTCAAGAAGCTTGAGGAGCTGGTTAGGGAGGTTAACCCGCCACCGCCATTCTCAACAGATGACCTGCTGATAGAGGCCAGCAGAAGGCTTAGGTACACCGCCGTGCTCACTATGAAGCTCGCTCAGCAGCTCTTCGAAAGCGGTTTCATAACGTACCATAGGACCGATAGCCATAGGCTCTCGCCCGTAGCGCTGGAGATAGCTAAGCACTACATATCAAGGAGGCTAAACGAGGAGAGCTTCGTACCTAGGCTTTGGGGTGCAGGTGGAGAGGGGGCGCATGAAGCTATAAGACCTACAGCACCCGTTGATGCTGAAGAGCTTAGGCAGAAGTTCTTCAGGGGAGAGCTGGGCATACTAACAAACATAAGCGAGCTTCACCTAAGGCTCTACGACCTCATATTCAGGAGGTTCATAGCCAGCCAGATGAGGCCCTCCAAGATAAGGTACCTGAAGGCCTTGCTAGAGGTTGGCCCGTACGACGTTGAGGTGGAGGAGGCTATCGAGGTCGTGAGCGAGGGCTTCGCTACTATCTACCCGCCACGCCTAGTACCCGTGCTCAAGCAGATCCTATCGAGAGGTGTTATACGTCCTCAGAAGATCGAGATCAGGCGCGGGTCGCGTGTGAGGCTATACACGTCAGCGGACATAATATCGATGATGAAGGCAAAGCGCATAGGGAGGCCTAGCACCTACGCCAAGGCCATAGAGAACAACGTTAGGCACGGTTACGTGGTGCTTAGCAAGAAGAGGAAGGCGTTGATACCAACGAGGCTTGGGCTCGATGTGGCCGAGGTGATCAAGTCGCAGTTCCTAGAGCTGGTAGGCGAGGACGCTACGCGCAGGCTGGAGGAGCTTGTCGATATTGTTGAGAAGGGCTCTAAGGGCTTTGAAGAGGCTCTTGAGGAGGTGAGGAGCATGGTTAGCAGGGTTATGCTGGGGGCGGGGATGCCTATCCGCAGCGGGGAGGTGGAGGTGCTGGGCTAAGAGTCTAGATTATTCTTCTGCTAACAACGATCCTTATGTATGAAATCCTCCTCCCCTTCTCGTGAACGCTCCCGATCTCGACCTTGTCCAAATGGAGCGAGTCTCCTAACCTTCCATGCAGCAGGTTGTACAGCGCTACTGCACGGCTTATGTGGCGTCCCTTGCCCAAGATCTCTACGTTGTCCACGCCGCGGTTGAGTGCAAGTACAACATCTAGCAGGTAATTCCTAAGCGGTCTGTTACCCAGCACTATCCTCTCACTATTCCTGCTGGGTCCTCTCCCCGTGCTCAAAGTAGACACCGTAAACTACTCTTCTAGCCTCGCCTAGTTAAGCTATAATAGGTAGCTGGTCCTTGGACGGTGCCGATGCCTTCCTCGATCACGATGTGGTGGTGGACAGGTACGGCAGACTTTATGTAGTATTCGGGAACTACCATCCTTTTGGTAGGGTCTATGCCTACCTGAAGTACATACCCGTGTCTTATACTACGCACTGGTGTAGGGCTGGGGTATGTTATGAAAGGGTGCTGCCGGAGTACTCCGTGGATTCTGTGAGGAATGTTAGTGGGCAGAAGTGGTGCTATGACCACTTCTACGGCGGTTCGATGCCCTACGTGCCCCGCCATGATGTTGCAGTTCATTACCGTGGCCGCGAAGCGCTTGTGAGGATCGTGAGGTCTGTAGGCGATGAGCTTGAGAGGGATGCCCTTGAACTCGTGACGGTTATAGCTGATGGTGCCTCCGTAAGCGTATCAGCATTTGGGGTAACAGGCTCCATACTCCCATCGATACACAACCCCAAGATCTCGGACATAGACATAACAGTCTACGGGTGCGATGCGGCATCAAATGTCGTAGACTTCCTAATGAGTAGCGATGTTGTTGAGGAGCTCAGTCCTGAGGAGAAGGAGCTTAGGGCGCGTAGGATCGCGAGGTCTAGCAGGGTTCCGCTAGAGCTTGCAAGAGCTCTTTATAGGAAGTGGAAGAGGTTTAGGTGGAGAGGTAGGCTTGTTTCGTTGGTGCCTGTGGATCCCAGTGCTGTTAGGAGGGCTCCGCCGGTAAGGAATAGAGGATGTGTAGTGGTCAGAGGGTTTGCGGAGCCTCGCCAGTGCACCTCCCTGTACTACCCAGCCTACGCAACGTTGAGCATGGGCAGCGGTGAGGTTATCGTGAGGCTCTACGACGCCTCCTTCATACCTGTTCTGTGGGAGGGGGGTGAGGTTGAGGTGAGTGGCCTTCTGCAGGAGAGTGATGAGCACACCTATGTATCTGTTGGTACAGCTGAGTGCAGGGGGTATGTAAGACCTTTAAAGCCGTTTTGAGCAATCATCGCCGGACCCGCTATGAGGTTCCTAGTACTTAGCTGGAACGACGTTATGAGGATGTCGCTGGGTCTTGCGTCGAGGATAGCTAGTGACAACTGGTTTCCCGAGGCTATAGTAGCTGTTCTACGCGGAGGTTACACTATAGCTAAGATAGTGGAGGATGCTCTCGGCTCGCCTCTACTAGGAACTATAGAAGTAAAGTTCTACCGGGGTCTAGGCGAGAGGTCGGAGAGGCCCGTGATCACGCAGCCCCTGCAGATAGATGTTAGGGATAAGAGGGTTCTCGTAGTGGATGATGTGGCGGATAGCGGTAGGACCCTGCAGCTGGTATCTGATATCGTGGGGCTGTATGGGGCACGTGAGGTTAAAACAGCGACGCTATTCTTCAAGAGGAGATCCATAGTTATGCCGGACTACTACGTGGCTGAGACCGATGCGTGGGTCGTTTTCCCATGGGAGATCTGTGAGACCGTTGAGCAGCTGGTAAGTAGAGGCAGGAGCGTTGATGAAGCTGTGAGGATGCTTGGTCTAGAGAGGCTCCTAGATCCGGATGCCATTGCTAAGCTTGCGGCACTCGTTAAGCGAAGGGTTAACAAGGCTTAAAGTCCCGTTGGCGTAGTTATCAGAAAAGGCGCCGCGGTAGTATAGCCCGGTCAAGTATGCGGGCCTTTCGAGCCCGTGACCCGGGTTCAAATCCCGGCCGCGGCACCACAAAACATACATTCTCTGAGCGCAGCGCGGGTCTAGTAGGCGGTGCGGTGTGGTGATGGAGGTAGACGCCCTCGCAAACGTACTAGCGAATGTGCTGTACGAGGTTGAGACGCGTAAGATATCGCTTGATCGGGCCTTTACCAGGGTATGTAGAAGGGTTAAGTGCTCCACCCGGAACTTCACGCGTGAGGAGGTGCATAGGATTGCCGAGGGCTTTCTGAGGAGGGTGGTATCACTCTACGAGGTTCTAAAGGTATGTGGAAGAAGGGGTACTTCGCGCAGGTTCTTGGCAAGGCTCTACCTCTACTTAGCGAGTCGTGAGCTGGGGCTAAGGTTCACATCACGTATGCGTAGGAGTCTAGAGAGGATGTTTCCCGAGCTTAAGAGATTCAACGAGATCCTGGTCTCAGAGCCTTGGATCTCCCTCGGCTATCCCCGCTGGGTGTATGAGAAGGTGTCGAGGCTTCTAGGAGAGGACGAGTCCTATAAGATGCTGGAGGCTCTAGACCGTAGGGTTATGTGGCTCCGGGTCAACACGCTGCTTATGGACGTTGATAAGGCTGTTAAGGAGCTTGAAAGTGAAGGTGTTAGGGTAGCTCCCGTCAAGCGTGTACCGTTCCTGCTAAGGGTTATCGAGTCTCAGAGACCTGTTAGGAACACAAGGCTCTTCCGCGAAGGAAAGGTCATTATCCAGGATAAGGCAAGCGTCTTCACCGTACTGGCTCTCGAGCCCGATCGGGGTGAGCTGATATACGACTTCGCCGCGGCTCCGGGGATAAAGACCTCTCTCATAATGCAGCTAACCGAGAATAGGGCCCGCGTCGTAGCCATGGATCTCTCGCCTAAGAGGCTCCAGTCGATGAAGGCGCTGCTGAAGAAGTACGGTGTTGACATATCCCGCGTAGAGCTTGTGCTTGCCGACACCCGCGTCTTTAGACCCCGTGGCGCTGCGCATGCGGCACTCGTAGATGCTCCCTGCAGTAGTAGCGGCGCCATTCCTAAAGACCCCTCGATAAAACTCTTCCTTCAGGACCAAGACCGTGTGAGGAAGTTCTCACATACGCAGAGACTAATGCTGCAGAATGCCCTGCCCGTATCTGAACGCGTGGTCTATGCAACATGCTCAATATTTCCCGAGGAGGGTGAAGAGGTGGTCTCCAAGGTTCTTAGCGAGGCTGATAGCCATGTGCTGGAGGATCCGAGGATAGATGCGTCCCGGGGCTACAAGTTATACCCTATATGGAATAGGGTTAGGAGGACATATCCCCATGTGGATGAGTGTGAGGGATTCTTCATAGCTAGGCTGGTACGGGGCTGAGCAGACCTACTTAGGCATGTACCTCCTCCTCTCCCGTGGCGTCTCCACGTAGATCTCTATGTAGTTCTCGAGCCCGCTGGTCCTTATCTTAGGGCTCAACACCTCCTCGAGCTGAAAGAGCCCCGCCAGCTCATCCATGTAAACCGTGATCCTGATGGGGCGCTCGCTTCCCCTGCCCAGCTCCACCCGCCTTATGCTAAGTGCTGAAACAGCATGCATATCCCGCTTACCCATCCGGTAAGGAACGCGCGCCCTCCCCTCGGACATGTCCAGACCATCGCTTACCTTCACAACGCCTGCTTCTATCGTTAGGCACTGGGCGTTGTACTCGGTTGCGAAGATTGCGTGCATAACCTCCTGGCGTAGGGCAACGATCCTCTTCCTTGGGTGGTTGGGCAGTACCCGTGGCAATAACCTATCCAAGATATCCTTGGCTAGTAAGGCACCGACGTACTCGTGAAGAGTCCTGTGGACCGCATTGCCGATGTCGTGTAGGTACGCTGCTAGCAGAACCACGAGCCTAGCCTCGTCAAGGCTATGGGCTGTTCCGTCGCGTATAGTCGTGGGCTCTACACCGTGCTTAACAAGCATCTCGAAAAGCTCTAGCGAGGTCCCGCTTACTATCCGTGCGTGCACAAGCCCGTGGTCGTTATACATGAGCCTGGTAACGGCCATGACGTTGCTCATCCTTATCAGCTCCTGGACCTCCTCATCCTTCTCAAGAAGCTCAAAGGCGTGTGAGAGTAGGGGGTTTTCAGATACGTGTTTGTAGATGAGCGTTGGTGATACAATAACCAATACACACCACCGCTGCGGATACGCGTAGTGCGAGCTGCACATCTCCCGTTATATACTCTTCGCAGCGTAATGTACTCGGGTGAACGTGTGAAGGAGCGTATCGAAGCGCTGGAGAAGAAACTCTCGGATCTACTGAACAGCGTTGTAGAGGAGCTCGGCCTCTCAGAGCCCCTCGTAGTTGTTAATGGAAGGGCGGACTGCACAACTTGTATAAGGATAGAGGTTAGGGATGAGGAGTCGTTCGCCCGCGCGGTCTCAGCGCTGCTACGCCAGGGTGTGGCTACAGGCGCTCTTCCCATAGTTATTACGAGGCACATCGACATGAGCGGTCTAAGGTACGCAGCTGTAGACTACGTTAATCAGGTTATCGTGGAGCTGAGTATAGCCCTTGCTTAGACCCCGCTTCCTCAACACATCTTCGCAGCGCCAACAACTCTTTTTCGAGTAGTGAGAGTGTTTCGGATACCCGTTTCGGAAGCTCTGTGAGCCTGCTGTAGATCATGTACATGGATGGCTGGAGGGGCGGTGTGAGAAGCCTTACGCGGTACACCCGTGCCACATAGATCTTCCCCGCTTTTGCAGGCTCTATCACTATGTGGACCCCGCCTACGCCTCTGTAGGCGATCTCGCGTCCATACAGCTGCTTAGGGCCCCGTGAGAAGCCGCAGCGTATGGCAACGCTTAGGCCTCCGATACCCACAACGGCTCTCAGATCGGCGCCGCAACTGCCCCTGACCCCCGCTATGCACTCGGCATACCTTCGGATATCATTAGGGCTTCCCGAGAACTCGGCCTTGATGCTTAGCAGCGTGCTATCGCTGTAGAGCCTCTCGGCGCCGCACTCGCGGAAGGTTCTGAGGGCGGCGACGAAGCCCTGGTCGGGGTCTATAGATGCGTACACACTCAACCTGTACTCTACGGAAAACGAGCCCATGGTATTGGGACCTCGGGAACACAGGCCCTCATCACATGTTCAGAAGCCATAGCGTCCTCATCGGCTCTCTAGTGGTAGTAGGTATACGCCTTCTATAAGCTTGATCGCGTTGCTAGGCACCTCATCTCTCAGCACCACAACCCTCTCTACGCGGTGCATGGACTTCAGGTCCTTTGCGAAGGGCTCTAGCTCAGGCGGTATGTAGAGCACAGCATTGAGCCTGGCCCCTAGTCCCATGTTGCGGGACTTCTTATAGCTCCACACAGCGCTGTTGAGCTTCATGACCTTGTCGAAGAGCTCTCCACGCCCCTTCCTCCACAGCTCCTCCACCTGTGGGAAGAGCTCTGTATGTATAGACTTGCCCGAGCTGTAAAGCTCGCGCCATATGTAATCAGTTACGAAGGGCATTATGGGTGCGAGGAGCAGCAGTATTGCGCGGAGCGCTGTGTGGAGAGTGTACCAGGCGCTTTCCTGCTCCTCCCTGCTGAACTCGTTGTTGCGGTTGTACGCCCTGTTCTTGACCAGCTCTATGTAGTGCGATGCGAAGACGTTCCACGCGAAGTCGTAGATCGAGTGCACGGGTTCGTAGACGTCCAGCTTCTCATAAGCCCTCCTACACCTATCTACCAGGTCGGCGAGCTTGCTAAGCAGTGCTAGGTCTACCTCGGTGATGCGCGTCGGGTTCTCGACCTGGGGGAATGAGGATACGAACCTCGCTATGTTCCACAGCTTGTTGGCGAAGAGAAGCCCCGTGCGAACCACCTGCTCCTGATATCGGTAGTCACTACCCAGCTTCGATGCAGCCGCCGACCAGAACCTAACGGCATCGGCTCCGTACTTCTCTATAACAGGATCAGGGTCTATGATGTTGCCCTTGCTCTTATGCATGGCCTCGCCCTTCTCATCTAGGCCCATGCCCGTGAGCCTAACCATTGCAAAGGCGGGCCGCCTATACAGCTGGTACACTCTGAGCAGGGTGTAGTAGAGCCATGTCCTGATGATGTCGATGCCCTGCGGTCTCATCGCGAATGCCTTGCCCTCAAGCCAGTCCTTGAAGACTTGTGGATACTTAGTTATCCCAGCCGCGTAGAGCACGGATATCGATGAATCGAACCAGGTGTCGAAGACTCTCCTCTCACCCTCTAAGTACTCTGCAGGGGCTCCACACCTCAGACAGTGGTCCCAGGGGGGCTTGTCTCTCCATGGACGGTAATAGCGCCCGGGCTCAGGAACAAGGATCGCTCCGCACTTGCGGCACCTCCATACGGGTACCTCAGTAGCGTAGTACCTCGTGCGCGATATGGGCCAGTCCATAGCGAGAGAGTTGATCCAGTCGATCAACTTGCGCTTGTGCTCCGGCGGGTAGAACTTTATCTTGTTGATCATCTCTAGCAGCTCATCCCTGTACGCAAGCTGCTTGAGGAAGAACTCCTTCATGTGTATGAACTCCACGGGGGTCTTACATCTCCAGCACACGGGTACCCGTCTAACAACCTTCTCTACCTTAACTATGAGCCCCTTCTCCTTGAGCACCTCGACGATCTTTCTACGCGCCTCGCTCACCGTTAAGCCTGCTAAGAACCCTGCGTTGCTCTTCATCCTCCCATCGGCATCTATCACTATCACGGGTTCGATGCCCAGCTCTCTTAGAACCCTGACATCGATCTGGTCGCCGTAGCTGCAGAACATCATTATGCCCGTGCCGAAGTCCTTATCAACGCTTGGGTGCTCTATAATGGGTACCTCTATGTTGAACAGGGGCGCGATAGCGGTCTTTCCTTTCAGATGCTTGTACCTCTGATCCTCAGGGTTGTAGCCAACTACCCTAATTGCGGGGATGAGCTCGGGCCTAGTCGTAGCTATTACTATGTCCTCCCCGGTCTCCTTAACCTTGAACTTGATGTAGTAGAGCTCCGCAACCTCTTCTCGGTACTCGAGCTCCGCCTCAGCAAGGGTTGTGCGGCAGCGCGGGCACCATATAACGGGCCTCTCGGACTCGTAGATCAGGCCCCGCTTCCACAGCTCGATAAACGTTCTCTGTGTTATTCTACGGTACTCGTCACTATCCGTACCCTGGGGCCAGTACTCAAAGGAGCCTCCAAGCCTCCTGAGAACCCTTACGAACTCCTTTTCGACCTTGTCGAGGTGCTCCTTGCAGAGCTTTAGGAATCGCTCCCTGCCCTCAGGAGTCTTGGCCACTTCGTGGGGGTTTATACCGTACGTGCGCTCAACGAACACCTCTACGGGGAGCCCGTTTCTGTCTGCGTAGAAGGGGAACAGCACGTTGTAGCCTAGCATACGGTAGGCGCGTGCAACCATGTCGATCTGTACGTAGTGCGCTGCCTGGCCTATGTGGAGCTTTCCTGAGACATAGGGTGGTGGTGTGTCGATCACCAGTGTACGTTTCGAAGGGTCGTACCTGAACCTGAACAGCCCCTCCTCCTCCCACTTCTTGATGAGCTCCTGCTCAAGCGCCTTGTCCCAATGCCTACGGCTTAGCTTTGGCTTTAGTTCAGCACTGCTCATGAACTTGGCCCCTCACGGCCCCTACTCTATGTAGACTAGAGCCTAAAACCTTATACTAGGGGGCAACTCATAAACTTGATGGTGTTGGGCAGCCGGGATGAGATGGAATTACCCGGAGCTGAAACGGGTGATGAGGTCCCGCATCGATGACCGAGCGCTTTGACATAATGGTGACGTGCAGGCTCGGCTTCGAGAACGTGGTTGCCTCGTACCTCAAGGAGCTTTTTCCACAGGCAAGGGTTGTGCCTAGGCCGTATGGTTTTCAAGGGATCGTTCTGATCGCGGGGCTTGGCGATAGAGCTGCTGAGGCGGTCCAGGTAATCAAGACCAGGGTTCCTGAGGCGGAGAGGGTCGTTGTTGTACATGCTCAGACGCGTGCTGCTATCGATGAGATCGTGTCTGCGGCTAGGGACGTAGCGAAGAACTTGATACCTGGGGACTCGAGCTTTGCTGTGAAGACCACTAGGCGCGGTAAGCATTCCTTCACAAGCATAGACGTTAACGTCGCTGTAGGGGCAGTGGTTCAGGAGGCTACGGGGGCTAGGGTGGATCTAAGCAACCCTATCAGGGTTGTCCTAGTTGAGATACTCCAAGACGTTGCACTCATATCTGTGGTTGATGGGCGCGAGCTCGCGAAGAAGATGAGGCCCTACAAGTACCCCATGTACAGGGTCTTCCATATGCTTAGGGTTGCGCACGAGCCTTACCTAGGGCCCCTTGACGCCGCTAGGACTATGGGGATGAGGGTCGGCAGGAGCGTTCAGACGTTTGAGGTGAGCGAACTGGTTGTGGCGCCTATAGGGCCCGTGGATGCGCAGCAGCTCCTCGAGTTCCTGAAGGGGTTGTTCGAAGGTATCGAGTCTCGGTATGCCGTGCAGGAGCGTAGCTATGGGAGGAGGGTTCGTAGGACGAGGGTGCTGGTCCAGGACATGTACCAGTTCGTCAGAATGCATATGGGCGAGCCCATGATAGTCTTCGAGCCCGAGGGCGAGCCCATATCTCGTGTAGCCGGCGAGGTTAGGGAGCTGGTCCTCAAGGCTCTTCGCAGGGGTAAGAAGGTGAATATACTCGTTGGTGCGCGGGAGGGGGTTCCCGTAGGTGTGTTTAGGGTAGCTGACCTCGTGCTTGATGTGGCACCCGGCATAGTTATATCGACGGACTACGCCCTCTCATCAGCCCTCATAGCCCTTGCAACAATACTTCACGAAAAGCTCGCGCAGGGCGGAGAGGGTATTGCAGAGAGCAGCTCTTCCTGAGCGGTGGTACGAAGAGCTTCTCAGATGGTTTGCGGAGCAGGGTAGGAGGTTTCCCTGGAGGGAATCGACAGCCGGCTGGTACGAGATCCTCGTAGCCGAGATCATGCTGCAGCGTACGCGTGCTGAGACAGTTTTAAAGATCTACAGGGAGTTCCTTAGCCGCTATCCCACGCCTCAAGAGCTCTGCAAGGCGGATGAGGATGATCTCAGGAGCTTCTTCAAGAGGCTGGGCCTCATCAACCGCGCTTCTAGGCTTAAGCATGCTGTATGCGTAATCATCAAGAGGTTTGGGGGTAGACCTCCCTGCAGCGCAGATAAGCTAAAGGCAGTGCCAGGTATTGGAGACTACATAGCATCAGTACTGCTCAGCAGGGTATGCGGAATCCCAACCCCCTTTGTCGATAGCAACGTCGTACGCGTGATGTCAAGGGTTCTGGGGGTTACGGGAAGGTTTAGTGATGTTAAAGAGGTTGTTGAGAAGGCTATTGCGGAGAGCGTTCCTAGTGAGTTGCTTGTTGACGTTAACACAGCGATCATAGACCTAGCGGCGCTGATCTGCAAGCCTAGGAGGCCCAGATGTGGGCAGTGCCCCCTGAGAAACGTGTGTATACAACGTGTGTATACAGGGTAGGAGTCGCGGAGAGGTTAAATTGACGTAGTGCACGGGTGAGGAGCTGAGGGCGTAGCTGTTGGAGCTGTCCGTCAACATGTACAGGTGGTTCCGCGAAACATTCTCAAAACTTCCTGAGGGCACCTACCTGTTAGACAGCCATGGGGTGCGTAGGCTTCATGGGGCCAGGCACTTCTTAACAGCATCGCCGTTCCCACGCGGTATGAGGCTTGTTGTCGTTAAGCGTAACGGGGTGGTTGAGATCGAGCGCTGGGGTCTAAGGATAGAGTTATAGAGAGGCTTTACGGTACGCCTAATTCCCGGGATAGCCTCAGCCCTCTACCGCGGGGATGATAGCAAGAAGCCTCTGATGCGTGATGAGGGGACGGCGTCGTGGACCCGCACAGCGTCATCGAATATGCGAAGGAGGTCTACATCCCGGGAGATGTGGTTACGGGTTCTCGCGAGGAGAGGGGGGTGGTAGAGAGGCTAAGGCAGCTCTTCGAGGACTTCGCTCTTAACGTGGCTCTCGAACCTGTAGAGGTTGTTGAGTGGGGGGACCTCGGGAGTTTCGTGGAGTCTTGCGGTGTAAGGTGCCCTGCCTCTCTTCACCCATACGCCCTCAGCTTCGATATCGAGGCCCCTGCGCAGTACGTGGATGATCCGAGGAGTGTTGTGGCGGGG
>QMWY01000003.1 GCA_003661865.1 Thermoprotei archaeon | reverse complement strand
GTGTGTACATACCCCTTCTTCATCCCTTTACGCCTAACGAATCTTATCCTTAGCCTATAGCTCTGCCAGTCTAAGTCATTGCTGCAGCTAACCATCTCCCTAAACCTGCCCTGGGCAGGCATCCAGACCTCCAGATCGTACTTCTTCGCAGCAGGCGCCCCTAGCTCGCCCGACGCTATATTAACTACACGGTAGGGTAGCCCTAGTCCGCGGAACAGCTCCTCAGCGTTGGATATGAACATTTCAAATATGTCCCAGCTCTGCTCCGGCAGCGTAAAGGCGAACTGTTCAACCTTGTGGAATTGATGTACGCGGAATATACCCTTGAGGTCCCTATTCCCCGCCCCCGCCTCCTTCCTAAAGCAAGGGCTTACGCCTACATATATCAGCGGCAGATCTTCCTCAGGTATCTCCTCAAATGCATGTAGCGCTGCTAGAGGATGTTCGGCGGTTGCTATCAAGTACAGATCCTCGCCCTCGATCTTGTAGATGGCATCCTTGAACGTCTCTAAGTCTATGACCCCACTTATGATTTTATGCCTAAGCATGTAAGGCGGCAACACAAGCTTGTAACCCCGCTGCGTCAAGAAGTCTATCGCGTATAACAGCAATGCGAAATCCAACCACACTAGGTCGTCGAAGAGGTAATAGAACCTTGAACCTGCTACCTCACCCGCCTTCTGGGTATCGCCAAGTCTAAGGACCTTTTCAAGCATATCCGCGTGTCCTATGGGTCTCCAGTCTATGACCTCGTAATCCATGTGGATACCCTTCTTCTGGGTCTCCTCAATAAAGGTGTTGAGGAACTCTCTGTAGACCTTAGCCTTACCCCATGCCCTTACAGGTACGTTAAAGCTCTCATCGGGGCCTATGGGTACGGTATCGTGAACTATATTGGGCAGGGATAGTAGCAGCTCCTCTCTCCTGCGCTCAATATCCTTGAGCTTAGCCTCGTACTCCTGGATCTCCCGTAGTAGCTTCCGCGCCTCCTCAATACGGCTCCTCCTCTTGTCAGGAGGGAGCTTCGGTATCTCACTGCTAATCACGTTATGCTTATGCCTAAGCTCATTAACCTTCGTCAGCAGCTTCCGCCACTCCACGTCCAGCTCATAAGCCCTATCAACTATGCTGGGATCCATGAACCTCTTCTTGACATGCTCCTTAAGAGCCTCGGGATCCCTCCGGAGAAGCTCTAGGATGCTCCATGCCATCCCGACTTCTCCCGTATCAAAGAGCCCGCGTGGGTTTATCAGCATTAAGTAAGGGGGTCGTTAATTGGTAGTCCCATCATCACGTATCTCAGCTTGGCTAGGAGCAGTCATCCCCTGCAATAGCTAGGTGTTATAGGGGATAAAGGAAATTAACGTTTTTACAAAGCTTTGTAGGGAACGAGCTCTGTTGTGGTAGGTCACGATGACGGTCGAGGAGCTGAAGAGGAAAGTAATCGAGGTGCTCAGGTCCGTATACGATCCTGAGATACCCATAAGCATATATGACCTAGGGCTCGTGTACAAAGTTGATGTGACGGAGAAAAAGATCTTTGTTGAGGTTGGCGTAACCACGCCTTTCTGTCCAGTAGCCTATATGATACCGAAGTATGTTGAGGCAGCGCTAAAGAGGGTTTTCGGTGACTCTATGGAGATAGAGGTGGTTCTTAACCTTGAAAAGCAATGGACCCCTGAGATGATGACTAAAGAGGGGAGGGAGAGATTCAAAGAATTGTATGGCTATGATCCGGTGGAGGCTTACCGTAGCAGCTTAAGTGAATCGTCTTAGTGTACAACGCAGGGCTTGTGTTCAGCAACTTCTATACCCTTCTCCTTAGCGTAGGAGATGAACTCCTCCTGCACCGCCTTACACGCCTCATAGGCTCTTTCAGCATCTCTTCCATAAGCAGCGGTATATATCCTGACTACAGGTAGCCCCAGCTCTTCTCCCTCTGGATGACTCTTTATGTAGATTCCGCTGTACCTCTTCATAACACTCCTTATGTAAGGCGCTATCTCGGACTCCATAACCCTTAACCTCACATAGCCTTCAGCTACGTAAAGCCTTCTGCTCTTTCTTAGTGCGGGCTCTATGTACTTCTCAAATATAGCCTCCATCTCTCGAGGAACACCCGGTAAGGATACTATGGCTATCCTACGCTCACCCACGGTGGACTCTATGTAGATCCCGGGTGCTATCCCAACAGGGTTTAGCAGGGGTACTGCGCCTTGCGGAAGTTTAGCCATTTTTAAGCGTTCCGGGGTTAGCTCTACGCCTCTTCTGCTGTACTTAGCCTTAATATCCCTTAGAGCTTCGTCATTAACCACGAGCTCCACTCCGAGAAACCTAGCAATAGCCTCGAGAGTTCTGTCATCTGGTGTGGGGCCCAGCCCACCCGTCGTGAAGACCAGCTCGGCACCCATATCGCTTACTGCGAACTTCAAAGCCCTAATTATATCCTCCAGATCGTCGCTTACAGAGATCGTAGAGCGTACGTCCAGCCCCATTAAAAAGAGCTTTCTTGCAAGGTAAGCAGAGTTGGTATCTACGACTCTACCCTGAAGGATTTCGTAGCCTATGGTCACTATACCTGCAGATCTGAACCTATCCAAGTTCAGCAGGTGCGTCAAGAGCTACATCCCGAGGTTTAGTATCATGGGGATCCTCATAAGCGCCGCGAACGTATCCAGGTTCACGGGGAACGTGTACTTAACCTCTATGTACTGCTTCCTGAACGCAACTACGCGTTTCCTCACCTCAGCAGGATCCTTTCTATCTATAAGCACCTCCTTGAAGAACCGTGCGATCTCCTCCATCTCGCCCTCCCTCATTCCATACCTCGTCATCTCTTGCACACCTATTCTAATACCGCTTGGATCCTTAACAGCCTCTGGCGGATCGTAGGGTAGCAGGTTTTTGTTTACTATTATGTTGGCTTCCTCGAGTAGCCTTGCAACCTTTGCTCCCCCTCCGAACTGCCTCACATCTACGACCACCTGATGCGATCTAGTGAAGCCTAGGTGCTCTCCCAGAACCTTAAATCCGTGGCTATGCAGCGACTCTGCTAATCTTTTTGCATTTCTAACTATTTGGTCTGCGTATTCCTCTCCAAAGTACTTCATCTCTATAGCCGTTACCGCTGTTGCTGGAAGCCTATGGAGATGATGGTTGCTTACGAACCACGGGAATATGGTCTTCGAGATCTTTTTATACAGGCCCTCTCTATTGGTCGCTATAAGCCCTCCCTGGGGTCCTGGAAACGTCTTGTGCGTCGATGAGGTTAGTACGTCGGCGCCATGGTCAAAGGGATTACGCCATCTCTTACCTATGATCAGACCAAGTACGTGGGCTGCGTCGTATACAACAACAGCTCCTACCGCGTGTGCAGCATTGGCGATCTCCTTTACGGGGTGGGGGAATAGATACACGCTTCCTCCAAGCACTACGAACTTGGGCTTTACCTCCTCGATCACTTTCACAGCCTTATCAACATCTACATTCATATTCTCGCTGTCGTATGGAAGCTCTATGTGTTCTATACCTAGGGCACCCAACGTACCAAACTTCGTATGGCTAACGTGAGCTCCTGCCTGGACAGGTGCTATAACCGCTTTATCTCCAGGAGCTGCGAGAACTCTAAACGTAGCAGCATTAGCTATGGTTCCGCTTATAGGTCTAGGCTCTACATATTTAGCCCCTATGAGCTCACCCATGAGCTTAGAGACCAGTATCTCAATCTCGTCTACGTACTTGGTACCTTGATAGTACCTCTTCCGGGGCTTGCCCTCAGCATAACGATGCATCATATCCGTTAGGTAAGCTGCTTCGGCTAAGGGGCTCATAGCATTCTCGCTCGCTATCAGATTTATACACTCAAGCTTCCTCCATCTATTATGATCAGCAACATACTTAAGGACTTGAAGAAGCTCCTGGGGAAGCTCCAATGCAGGCACCGTGTAGGACTAGTGTGATGAGTAAATAACTCTCACTGCACTCTAACCAAATCCTAAGGGTTGAGGATCTTGAACAGGCTCCGCGGATATGTTGAGCTACTAAGACTTCACAACGTCTTCCTCACGTTCTTAGCTGTTGCAATAGGTGTCTTATCAGCATTGCACTTCTTGGGTAGTACAGGTATTAACAGTAGAGAGGTTATGCCAACGTTCGTGCTAGCAGCGCTTACAGCTAGCCTAGTAGCCGCAGGTGGTTATGTAATAAACGACTACTTCGATAGAGATATAGATGCTGTGAATAAGCCCTGGAGACCCATACCGGCAGGTGTGGTCAAACCGCATGAAGCAGTTACGCTAGCAACCATCCTCTTCTTACTGGGTTCCTCGATTCCCATAGCCATAGGGCCTTTGTCCTCATCTATAGCAGCCCTAGTCTCCTTACTAATGATCCTATACTCGATGTCCCTTAAAAGAAGGGGTGTTGTAGGTAACATAGTAGTTGCCTTAAGCGGAGCCCTCTCGATCTCCTACGGAACCGTGGCTGTGATCGACTCCTCTCAAAGTTATGTAGGCATAGCTCTGCCGCAGCTGATACTAAGTGCCCTACCCACTATACACGCATTCCTTTTAATACTCCTAAGAGAGTTCGTCAAAGGGATTGAGGATATCAGAGGCGATAGTGCAAGAGGAGTACAAACACTCATAGTTGTTCTAGGGCCCTGGAAGACTTACAAAGTGATGCTTCTGGTGGCATCTACGCTAATAGGCATAAGCATCGTTCCCTTCCTTACGGGTCTGGGCCTTATATACCTAGTGTTAGCGCTAGTTGTAGACGCGCTAGTGGTGTACACTATGTATCTGCTAAGGCCTAGTAATCTAATCCTTGGTATAGATGCTATGGAGGGACTAGGAGCCCGTGGCAGAAGGCTGCTAAAGTACGCCTTCGGAATAGGAATAGCGGCATTTCTACTAGGCTTGTTAAGCGCCCACCTCAACGTGCTAATTTGATATCATCGGTGAATACCTTGGCGGCCCTCCTCCATACTATACGTACGAAGACCCCTTGCCTATTCCTGTTCCTGGAGCTCCATCTTAACTTAATAGTAACTTCATTGCCTGGAGGTATAGGATCCAAGAACCTCCTATCTAAAACCGAGCCTGCGTAGAGCAGCAGTACCTGGATCCTGTCATCAGGGCTCACCTCTCCTTGGTTACGTATCGTCACGCTTACGAAATCATCTAAGGTCTTAACATCGTAGACGAGCTTCGGCATAGCTATGTGACTCACCGCCATAATGTCGTATAGAAGCTTCGCCTTAGACTTGGGTGGAGTAGCCTTGGTAAACTTTAGGGTTATGTACTTGGGTCTACGTTTAAGGGTCAATTCGTAATCGTTGAAACCACGGAAAATCCTTAGAATCCGGTGATGCTCAGCATCATCACTGATCATCAGCTCTGCTGCATTGGCGCTTGTTGAGAGCCCTATGTAATACGTAGTGAAGTTGCCAGTAGGCTCTTGAGGTGTGTCGAAGGTGCGTGTAAGGGTTGCTCCAGGCTCCAACATTCTCAAGCCTATCTGTCCTTGTATAGTAGTTTTGCTCTTCTCAACCTCGTAAAGGGTTAGGAGAGTGATGGTTTCTATAACCATGGGTTTCCTACTATCGTACACTATAAGAAGGTCTGGTTCGTAGGGGTTCTTTAGTAAAGCATGGGTTACGTCATACACGTATAGGGCATGCGTAGTACCCTGATCAACCGTCTCTAGCTGAGGCTTCAACTCACGCGTAATTGCCACTCCATTTAGACTCAGCTTCCACTTAGCACTTCTGTCAAGCTCCGCGGCCGATATGCTTACAAGCATGTAGCTCTCTACGGGCCTCAGTTTCTGAAGGGCCGTTCTGAAGAACTGCTTGCGTGGTCCCCCAACACCGCCCATACGCATATCCTCGCATAGGTGATGGATGGCGAAAACACCGTCAAACCTTTCCTTAACCAGCGTTAGAGCCTCCACCACTTACCGCCCTCCAACTAGTTTAAGGCGTCGAATAAAACCTCTTATCCGATGTTCTTACTAGCGGTTCTGCTTGGCAGCATTTTCAACTATTTCAATTAGTTCGCAGAGCTTGCACAGGTCCCTTCCGTATGAAGTGGGCTCTCCACACCTCTTACAACGGGGTAGCTCAGGAAGCTTCAGCTTTTTCACGTAGGGTTCTAGTATAGTGTCGAGAAACTCCACCAGTTTAAGAAGAGCTCCCGGGGAATTCGCCTCAAGCTCATAGAGGAACCTTCTTATACGTGCTCTTAGAGTAGGTCTCATGTCTAGATATGGGCACTCGACCTCCTGGAAGCGGAAACCCTTTAGATAGGCGTACGCCGCAGTCTCGTATTCATAGATCTTACGAAGAGGTTTAACCCTACGTATGAAGAGCCTGCTTAGTAAAGGTGCCTGGGGATGTACTTGGACTATACGGGCGGGGTCTCCACGCAGAAGATTCATAATGTAGGTCTGCGCTTCGTCATCCAGATTGTGTGCCGTTACTACGCGTGAGGCACCTATTTCACGAGCGAAGACATTCATGATCCTACGCCGGGCTAAGCCGCAGTAGGTGCAGGGTGGTATCCTTAATTTTCCATACAGCTTGAGCTGCGCCTCTGCAAAGTCGTCTACTGAGTATCCTAGATACTGCTTCGCGCTCACTACGAAGTGGTCAATGCCATAACTCCTCACGATACTCCTCAACCTTTCAATATCCTGGGGCCTATTGTACCCCCTTATACCTTCTATTATTGATAGGGCAACCATTTTACTAGGACTATGGATCTGTACTAGTACGTCTAGCAGCACGAAGCTGTCTTTACCCCCTGAGAGGGCCAGTAGCAATTTATCGTTCTGCGAGAACATTCTGTGCCGCTCTACCTCTTTCTTAACCCTCTGAAGCACATCCTCAAAGAAGCACTCCTTGCAGAGCTTCTTACCAGTGTGCCGCTGGTAGAACACTGCTTGCCTACTCCTACAGCGATCGCATAGCGGCATCACTGATCAATCCTTTCAACTCTTAGCTATCACCTCATCAACGCTGTGAATAACTCCTCCCATGTCCTCTATAACGCTTCTAACATCCTCAAAGGTGATGTCGTTGCCCTCAACTATTACGGTTAGGGTCAGGGTCTCCACATCAACCTCATTAACCTTAACACTTACCGTGGAGACTCCCTCGAGCTCAGCCAACTTCTCGGCGAGGTCTATTATTGAGGGGCCCCTTATGGACTTCAACACATCTAGCACAAGCCTTACTATAGCCATCTCCGTGTATCCACCGAGCTCTAGAGATATGTTAGAGAAGCGAATAAAGCTTTGTCGCAGCATCCCCTTGCACCGAGATGCTACGCCCTCTCTCCTAACGATTAGGTTATTAACGAAACCTTAGCTGGGTATCTAAAGGGCAGTGCTCTATAGTCATGGTGCCGCGGCACATTTAGCGATGAACCAGTAAGGACGTGATGACTTACCTCCGGTCTGAGCAATGATGATAACTTACCCGTCTGAAGCCGCGATATTCTTTAAAGAGTTATTACGCTAGATGAAGACATCATTTGTGAAGCCCCGCTATCTCACACCTCCCCGAGAAACCATATGGTTGATGAATATGAGGGGAGGTCGGTTATGCGGGGCACACTGCCCAGCGAGCCAAGACCTACCTCAAACCTATAGCCTTCTTAAGAAATGCCTCGTATTCGTCTAACGGGATCTCGTTACGTGGCCTTGGGAGCTCTACTACATAGACCTTTCCTGTACGAATATCCATGAGCCTTACTATCTCCCTCTTTCCGCTTCTGTAGACATCTAGTTGCTTCAATCCTAGCGGCTCTGCTACTAGGCGGTACTTGGTGTAGCGCGAACGCGCCATGGCTCTGTACCACTGCGTTTAGTTGGGTCACGGGTGATAAAAGGTTATGTGTGAAAGGGCCGCGGCCGGGATTTGAACCCGGGACCTCGGGATCTCTGCCGCCACCCGTCCACAGTCCCGCGCTCTCCCAGGCTGAGCTACCGCGGCCACCACTCGCTTCCTAGCTACGCTCCTAGATTTATGAGCTTTCATCGCCCCTTCTCGATGAACGGGAAGTCCACTATGCGTGCCGTGTACACCTTCGCTCTTATCCTAATACCTACCCGTAGCCCCATGACAGCGTAACGCGAGCTGACGTAGCCTAGCGCTATTGAGCGTTGCAGCACTGGTGAGTATGCGCCACTAGTTACGTAGCCTATCTCTCTAGAGCCGTCATAGGTGGTTATGGCGTAGCCATGCCTAGGGATGAAACGCACGCCCTTCTTAAGCCTTAGACCTACGAGCTGCTTATCGCAACCCTCACTAAGAAGCCTCTGAAGGGCGTCACAGCCTACACAACCTTTCTTTCCAAACGTAAACACCCAGTATCGTGCCTCTATGGGATTGATACTCTCGTCTATCTCCGCTCCATAAAGCCTAAACCCCATCTCTATCCTCAGCGTGTCTCTAGCTATGAGCCCTGCCGGCTGCACCCCTTTCTCTACAAAGCTGCGGAAGATCCTCTCAGCAACCCCGGGCTCTGCAACTATCTCTATACCATCCTCACCCGTCCAGCCACTACGGCTCAAGATCATGACCTTGCCGAAGGGCGTATTGACATTGCGTCTAAACGTCATCCATTCGAGATCCTTAACCTCTATCCCTAGCTCCTGTGCAGTTCGTACAGCCTCAGGACCCTGAATAGCGACCATAGCCGTGTCTACTGTTAAGTCGCTCACAGTAATGTTTAACCGATATTTCTGGGTCAGCTCACGCAGCCACTCTCTATCCTTGTCGCGGTTCACAGCATTGCCTACTACGAACCACTCATTCTCGGATAGGGGGTATAACATCACATCATCTTTGAACCCCCCTCTCTCATTCAGGAATGCTGTTGGTCCAAACATGAACCCTATGCGTGCCTTAGCTAAGTCTCGCGGTACAGCAATGTCTATGAGTCTCCAAGAATCCTTACCCGAAATCAATATACGTGCCATGTGGCTTATGTCGAAGATCGCGGCCTTTGTTCGCGTAACTACGTGTTCGTTGATCGGATTCCCAAAGTCCATAGCGGTCCTAACGCCTGCGAACTCGCCTATAGAGGCGCCTAGCTCGCGGTGAAGGTCTAGGAGGGGTGTTGCCCTCAATTAATCACCCTTCCGCTACTTGTTGTGTATAGAGATAAGCTTTTGTTTGCATGTAGTCAGAGAGCTAGCCGGGGCTATTTCTTGCCGCATCCCTGGATCCCTAATAGCGCTCCTGAAATAAAGGAAAGGATGATGAAGGAGCTGGGTATAGAGAGCATAGATGAGCTCTTCAGCGACATTCCAGCTAAGTATAAGTTGAATAGGCTGCTGAACGTCGGCTTAGGACGCCCCCTTAGCGAGTATGAGGTTAAGAAGGTGTTCAAGGAAAAGCTGGGCAAGATCGCTAAGCTTGATAACGCACCGTTTCTCGGGGGCGAGTACTGCGTACATTACGTACCTGAGGTTGTAAAGCTTGTGTTGCGTAGGGATGAATTCTACACAGCTTACACACCTTACCAGCCCGAGATCAATCAGGGTATTCTTCAAGCGCTCTTTGAGTATCAGAGCCTTATGGCAGAGCTTTATGGTGTAGAGGTTGTTAACGCCTCGATGTACGATGGCTCAACAGCCCTTGCTGAGGCTATTAGGATGGCCCTCAGAATTACTCGTAGGCGTAAGATTGTAATATCGCGTGGTATAGGCCCGCTTAAGCTAGACGTTATTAGGACCTGGCTTCGAGGACTGGATGTAGAGATTTCAGAGGTGTCCCTCTCGCAAGAGGATGGAACGACAAGCTACGAATCTCTCGAAGACCTGGTTGATAGTAGAACAGCGGCGGTAGTAATTTCTAACCCAACCTTCTATGGGAGTATAGAGCGTAGAGTTGACGACATAGCGGGTTTAGTGCATAGCCGAGGGGCTCTATTCATAGTGTTCTCGGATCCCATAAGCTTAGGAGTACTCAAAGCGCCAGGAGACTATGGAGCCGACATTGTGGTTGGTGAGGGTCAGCCACTAGGTCTGGGTGTCTACTATGGTGGGTTTACGTTAGGCATACTGGGTACAAGAAGAGAGATGAGGTTCGTTAGGCAGCTGCCAGGCAGATTAGTGGGGCTTGCACCCACGATCGGGGGTGGGGATAGGGGTTTCGCGCTGGTTCTGCAGACGCGTGAGCAGCATATAAGAAGGGAAAGAGCTACATCTAACATAACTACAAATAGCGCGCTTACGGCCATAGCAGCAGCCGCCTACGTTATGTATATGGGTGGCGAGGGTATCAGAAGGCTTAGCAGGTCTATTCTAGCAAGAACAGTGTATTTCCTAGGAAAGGTTAGGGCTGAGCTTAAGGGAAAGGCATTGCCTCTATTTGCAAGGGCAAGCTACTTCAAACAGGTACCTGTAGCGTTTCCTGGGCATGACTACAATGAGGTGTTCAAAAAGCTGCTGGAACATGGCATTGTTGGAGGGACACCGCTTGGACGCTATGACAGCTCCTTCAATAATGTAGGCCTCTTTTGCTTCACCGAGATGCACTCGAGAAGCTTGATCGATGACCTTGTTAGGGTGTTAAAAGAGGTGTTAGGGTAATGTGGAGGCAGAGTAGGTGGGATGAAGGCATAGTACCTCTGAAGAAGGGTATAAGGGGCTTATCACCACTCATACCATATGAGCACGAGTTCGAAGATGTGGATGTGGATGGCGCCATCCCTAGGGAGTTGAAACGCGATGAGCTGAGAATACCTTCGTACTCAGAGCTAGATGTGGTTAGGCATTATGTTAGGCTCAGTCAGGAGAGCTATGGGGTAAACACAGGTCCTGTACCCCTGGGCTCATGCACAATGAAGTACAATCCGAAGGTCGCTGATATAGTTGTTCATGAAGAGATAGAGCAGCTCCACCCTGATCTACCGGAGGAGTATGTGCAAGGGCTCCTTGAAATACTCTGGGAGCTTGAGCAGTGGCTTAAGGAGATTACGGGTATGGATAGGTGTACGTTTCAAGTTCCTGCAGGTGCTGCAGGCGAGCTCGCTGGAGTCTTAATGATTAAGCAGTACCATGCTCTAAGGGGTGAGAAGCGCGATGAGATCATAGTTCCTGATAGCGCCCACGGCACTAATCCTGCTAGTGCAGCCATGGCGGGCTTTAGGGTTGTGACCGTGCCTACCGCTAATGATGGTAATGTCGATATGGATGCTCTGAGAAGCGCGGTATCTGAAAAGACTGCTGGGATAATGCTGACGAACCCCAACACCCTTGGGCTGTTCGAGGAGCGTATCGAGGAGATAGCGAGGCTTATACACGATGTCGGAGGGCTGCTCTACTACGATGGTGCAAACCTTAACGGTATACTTGGCATAGCTAGACCGGGAGATATGGGCTTTGATATAGTCCACCTTAACCTTCATAAGACCTTTGCCTCTCCGCATGGAGGTGGCGGGCCAGGAGGGGCAGCACTCTGTGTTAAGAAAGAGCTAGAGGAGCTACTGCCAAGACCCCTACTTGTGAAGAAGGGGAACCACTACTACTGGGACTATACGTGCAGTAGGTGCATAGGGTCCATAAGGGTCTACTACGGTAATATACCAGCGATCATCCGGACGTACCTATACATACTATCCCTAGGACCACAAGGTCTTAGGGAAGTAGGCGAGATTAGCGTGCTTAACACGAATTACCTCGTCAAGAGGCTGGTTAGTAGCGGGTACTACGACCTACCGTATGGTACGAGGCCTAGAAAGCATGAGGCAGTCTTAAGCGCAGCCAGGATAAGGAGGGACACGGGTGTTACTGCGGAGGATATAGCTAAAGCATTGATAGATCGGGGTCTGCATGCACCAACGATATACTTCCCATTGATAGTTGAGGAGGCTCTGATGATAGAGCTCACCGAGACAGAAACCCTCTATGAGATCGAACAGTATGCAGAGGCGTTAATAGAGATAGCGCGCAAAGCTTATGAGAACCCCGAGGAGCTGAAGAAGATGCCTCTCAACACTACCGTTAGGAGGCTGGACCTAGCGAGGGCTAATCATCCTAAGCGCCTTGTGCTGAGCACGAAGTACTTAATGAAAGAGGTTATGGAAAAAGGTTAGGGTACTGATGTACTGCACTAGAGCTTAACTATCTCAGCTTTTCGGGTTGTTGTGTCGAAGAGAGCTATTGAACTAACTCCATATAGGCATCCGCAGACCTCTCCGGGATTAATCACCGTTGTTGTACCTACTCTACGTACCTCAGCCCGGTGTGTATGCCCATACATCACGACGTCGAAGAGACCTGATCGGGCTAGTGCTGTCGCAACCTCAACTGCGTGCTCTGCTGACCCATAGCCATGCATCATAAGGATCCTTAACCCGTCGATCTCCGTAATGTAGTACCCCATCTTCATCACAGCTCCCGCCTTATGAGCTATCTCGCGTAGCGATAGCACATCGCCATCGTTATTACCTAAAACCACTATGCTTCGAGACTCTATCTGGAGGAACCTTAGCAGGGTGAATGGCGATACTATGTCGCCTAGGTGTATAAGGAGGTCTACACCTGCACGTCTAAGGTAGTGAACAGCCTTGTCAACCTCTCTAAGATTATCATGACTATCGCTTACTATTCCTATCAGCATAGCGGCATCCAAAGAACATATGGTGTAAGAGAGAAAAATTCTCTGTCCAGCGTATCTAAACTCTCAATCTTCTTAACCTTCTTAAAACAAGCTTCTCCAGCCTCTTAAGATGAGTCAAGCTCATTTCGAGCTCCTTAGCTATACATTTAAGATCTACCGAACCTCGTGTAGCGAGTTGGTGAATCATCATTGCGAGAGCAACCTTACCCCTAAAGGTTCTTGAGGAGAGCACGGGGTCATTGTCTATGATATCTAGATACCTTTTTAGATACGCTAGATCACCATTAAGTCTCTGTCTTAGCAGCTCATCTATCCTGTGCTCAATTAATCTCACACGCCGTTGTGAGCCCGATAGCATGGCGAGCAGAGCCCTTTCATTAACCACTCTATTCTTCCTAATCCTCCTCGCTATCTTTGTGTACATAGCGGTCCTCATTGATATCAATGAGAGTCTTTGCTTACTTAACCTCGTTTTCTCTCTGTATAGTACTGCCTCAGCCACTGATGCCTTCTTATAACTCAATCTATGATAGGGGGGCTCAGCCTCGTAAATCACATCTATGACTGAGCCACAGGATGCGCATATGATGGCCCCTGTGGCGAAGTCCCATATCAGGTTCTCCGACCCACAGAATGGACACCTCAAGCTCCCATCCAAGACTTGCGTAGACAACGAGATCTATAGTGCATGGATAGTAAGCTCATTTACATAGGGTGTCGCGGAGTTGACCGAACCTGTTAAAGGACTCTGCTAATGTAGGTTCAGGCTCAGCACTCATACGGCTCATCACTCCTCAGGACAGCTCAGCTTCATCACGCACCCCGACTTAAATTCTCTCCTGAGCCCAACTAAAACTATGGGTGGTGCCAGTGAGTGTGCGGCTAACCATAGAACCGGTAGTGAAGTTCTCGTACCCTAGCGCTAAGGAGTTTACGTACATACTGCAGGCTGTTGCAGAGCTCGTAGATGAAGTAGCCATGTCTGTAGGGCCCCAAGGGCTGAAACTAAATGCGCTTGATCCGGGAAAGATCGCATTGCTAAAAGTGGAGCTAGCGCCTGAATCGTTTGAGGAGTTCTCGGCTGAGCGTGAGCTAAGCATAGGGATGTCGATAGGCAACCTTACTAGGGTTCTGAAGCATATAAAGAAGGGGGATCGCATTACTTTAGCAGCTAATGATGAGTTTGTGGAGATAGTACTTGAGGGCACAACGATTAGGAGGTACAAGTTCCGTAACATAGAAGTTGTGAGTGAGGAGGTTCCGGAGATAGAGGTTGAGTACGATGTGGAAGCTACGCTGCTATCTAACGCCCTTAGAAAGGCTATCTCGGAGCTCTCGGCAGCTGCCGATACCATCGGGATCAGCGTTAAGGATCAGAACGAGTTGATACTCTTCGACTTCGACACAAAGAAGGTTAGCTATAGGTTTACGCCTGAGGCAGGGACTCTAATATCAATAGATGTTAAGAAGGAGAGTACAGTTCCGTATGATTCAGAGTTCATGTCTAAGATTAGCGATATACTAAGGCTTGCAACATCTGTAGACCTGAAGTATGGTGAGGAAGCACCCCTGTACATAGAGTTTGAGGTAGCTGTTGGAGGCCGTGTAAGGTATTACCTAGCCTCTAAGATGTAGTAGATGCACCTCTACGCCTAACCTCCTTTAAAGCCTTGAAGAAATAGGATAGGGGGTTCTTAACTCCACATTCAGATACGCAGAGGTTTAGCACCTTCATGGTTTTGCAGCTATACGGTAAGTACTTCTTCTTAGAACCCCTAAGACCTGCTAGGTGTTCGATCTGGTAACGCGCGATCCTCTCATTGAAATCTGGTGAGTGCTTAAAGAGCTCGAGGACAACGTCTAGGTCAGTACCTATGTTTATAAGGAAAGTCGCTAGGGCAAACCTCTCCTGGTGGGAGAGGTTCTCGCCATTCAGGAGCCTATCTAGTATACGCTTCATGCAGGGAGGGAATAACTCTACATAAATGTTAAGCTTGTCAAGGCTATCTATTGCGAGGTCATAGCTTTGTACGTGTGTAGACTCCCTATTCTCGAAGCTCACCTGCTGTGGGGTTAGCTCTTCGGTTACATCGCCACATAGCTGGCTAATTCCGAGCTCCTGTAGGTGGTAGCGCAGTTCATCATCTCGAAGAAGTTTATCCATAGCGTTGATAAGCCTATTCATGAAGACCTCTTCGAGAATTCTTGATACGCGTGGTCTTTCCTTGAGGTATACGTAGCCCCCCTTCACATACTGATTAACAAACTTCCACCGGGCGTCTTTAGAAAGCCTTATCGTAGCCTCTATGTACTGATGGTAGGGTATTGCGTAGCGATAGCACGAAACGATCGCTCTTCGGGTGCTGTCTATGAGTTCTACAACGGACTCTCTGCACCCGTTATCGATAATAATGTTAAGTCCGAGGAGCTTGGCGTACTTCAGGAGCCCCTCTTCGGGGGCATTGGCTAGATATGCATGGTTGAAGTACTTCGATAGAATTGTTGAGTAGCGATACACCGCACGCTTACTCCCCATAAGCACTAGGCATGCTATGTGAATAGCTACCTCTTCATCTGATAACGCCGAATCCAGTTTACCTCTCGAGAGGATCTGTTTGAGATTATCGATGTACCTCTTCACGACTTCGTGGGGCAGAGTTGATAGGACCTCTCCTAATTCGAGACCTAGCGTCTTCTGAAGAGCCTCTTCCAAATCTATGCCTAACGCCAGTAGCAGTGGCAGCTTCAAGACCTATCATCCCGTACAAGGAACCGTGTATTATGTTACCCCCGGAAGTAGGGTTATAAGGTGTTCGATAGATAGTTGATGGAGAAGGGTGCTTAAGGGACCCATCGTGAAGTGGGTAGTATGCTCAGCATGGCCCTACATAAATAGCGTTCCTCACCTAGGAACCCTAGTCGGTAGTCTCCTTAGCGCTGATGTATTTGCGAGGTTTCTCAGGCTTATGGGCGAGGACGTGCTGCTCGTCAGCGGCAGTGATGAGCACGGAACTCCCATAGAAGTTGAGGCGCTTAGACAAAGAGTTGATCCTAAGAGCTTCACGGATAAGGCTCACAGCTATGTGGTTAAGCTTCTTGAGAGGTGGGATATGCTTTACGATAACTACACGAGAACTGAGAGCGAAGTTCATAAGAGATTCGTTCGGGACTTCATGCTGAGGGTAATGAAGAACGGATACATATTCTCGAAGAACATAGTAATGCCGTACTGTGAAAAGGACAAGATGTTCCTACCAGATAGGTTCGTTGAGGGTGTGTGCCCCTACTGCGGCTACGAAGGTGCCCGTGGAGATCAGTGCGACAAGTGTGGCACGCTTCTCGACCCTATAGATCTGATAGATCCGCATTGCGTGTTCTGCGGTTCAAGACCTTCGTTTGTAAGCACTAAACACTGGTTCTTCGATCTGCCGAAGCTTGAGGAGAGTGTGAAGCAGTGGCTTAAAAGTAGCGAGAGTCTAGATCCTAACGTTAAGACCTATAGTCTCTCAATGCTTGAGAAGGGGCTGAAGGCACGTAGCGTTACAAGGGATAATAAATGGGGGATTCCAGCGCCTTTCCCGGGTGCATCAGGAAAGACTATTTACGTATGGTTCGAGGCGCTGCTAGGGTACTTATCAGCTACTCTTGAGTACTTCATTCATAAATACGGTGAGGAGAAAGGATTCGAGGAATTCAAGCGGTATTGGAAGGATCCTGAAACACGCACCGTCTACTTCATAGGTAAGGATAACATACCCTTCCACGCAATAATACTTCCAGCTATGCTCATAGCCTCAGGTGAAGGCTATGTTTTGCCCTACAAAATATCCGCAACCGAGTACCTAATGTTCGAGGGTAAGAAATTCAGTAAGAGTAGAGGAGTAGGCGTCTGGATAGATGAGGCGCTTGAAATAGCGGAACCCGATTACTGGCGTTTTGCCCTGATGAGGCTCAGGCCTGAGGAGAGGGATGTTAACTTTACGTGGAGGGAGTTCTACAGAATTGTCAATACAGAGCTCAATGATGACATTGGGAACTTTGTACATCGTGTATTAAGCTTCGTATACTCTCGCTTTAATGCGCGTGTACCTCCTATAAAGGAGCTGCAAGACGAGGATCAGGAGTTCCTAAATAATGTAAGGAAAGAGTTTGAGCGCTACAAGAGCTACATGTACGATACTAGGTTGAAGGCGGCTACAGAAGCAATATTATCAATAGCGCGTGCAGGAAATGCGTACCTCAATAGACGAGAGCCTTGGAGGCTCATCAAGCAGAATAGAGATGAGGCAGGTAGCGTAATGGCGTTACTAATAAACGTTGTTAAGGGGCTGGCGGTCATGATGGCACCGTTTACACCAAGGGCCTCGGCGAAACTCTGGAACATGATGAACCTTGGGAGGGAGATACCGCGGGGAGCTATGAAGAAGGCATTCGAGATCGAGATCCTAGAGGGGCATACTATTAAGAAGCCTGAGCCTCTCTTTAGGAAGTTGCCTAGTGATTTCCTAAAGAAAGTGGACCGCATGCTCAAGGATATTAGGATGAGGGTAGATAAGTCTAGGCCCAGGTATCTGCGGATGACGAGGAGTTAGAGGCGAGGGCTCTAAGAGCTCTTAATAGGTTATTATCGATATCAACGAAGTTGTTGTGTACAGTAATTGCGATCCTCTCAATAGCGCATCTAGGTGGTTCGGGGAGGTCTGGTATATTCGGCTTCCCGCTTCCTATATACACCCATTTAATGCCATTGCCCTGTTTTACTATACGATACCAGTATTTAGCCACATATATGTAAACCTTGTTATGCTTCTTCGTAACTACGTGAATAGGCTTTAGGTATACGTTGAATGCCTTTGCGACATTGTTGTACTCATATACAAGTCTTAGACAGCTGTCAAGCGCTTGTGAGAGTAGTTTCTTGAATTCGTCAAGCTCTATAGTAGGCATAGCACGAGCCCAGCACTATATCTCAAGCATTATGCAGGTTTTTAGGAGGCTTAGCACAAGTTTGTACGACAGAATAACACATAACCCGGTGGTCTTGTAGTAAAAGGCATAAGGTAATGCAGCATGAGGATCTTGATAGACAACGTAACTATTGTAACGATGAACAGGGAGAGACCTCTGATTAGTAATGGTTATGTTTATGTGGATAAGGGTATGGTGTTGGCGTTAGGAGAGGGAGAACCTCCGGAGGAATACCAGTTCGCTGATTATATAATAGATGGTAGTGGCAGGATACTGTTACCTGGGTTTTCTCTAGGGTTTGCTGATCCAGTAAGGATGATCTTTAGGCATGTGCGTATTGAGCCCACCAAGCTACTAGGCTTGATAGAGTCCATAACTTCGAAGCGTGAAATTCATGCGCTTTTCGGCGCCCTCTTAGCATCACTCCAGTCAAAGGGATTTACGTCAGTAACTGTTTATGCCCACGAGCCCCGTATCGCACGTGCCCTAGCTAGGGCATCATCTGATGTATGGCTAAGGACGCGCGTAGTTCTTCCAAGCTCAGATAGATATGAGGTGCTATCTGAGATTAGAAGGGCTTCACGTGAAGTCAGTGAGCCGGATGCTATTGCTAGGGGTATAGTAAGCTTTGGGATATATGTGAATGACGACAGCTTCAAGACGATCGCTGTCCGCTATCCTGAGTACCATGTTTATGTGTACAGCAGGTATGTTGGTGAAGGGGCGGTGCCCAAGAACGTGATCGCGCTTGGGCACTCTGACATGAGGGTTAAGCGTGTTGTTATAGATGACTTTGACGCTTATGTTATTGGAGACGGTTTCGGCGTCATGAAGAGCCCCGTGTCTACACCTACTGTACTGCTGCTTAAACTTGCCGAGGCTATGGGATCCAAGGAGGGCGTATACGAGGATAGCCTTAGGGTATTGACGACGTGGAACTACGTGAACTCGGATATAGGGCTGGGAGAGATATGTGAAGGGATGAGCGCAGACCTAATATTGCTAAACTTCCGTGAACCGCCCTCGTGGCCCATGATAGTGAAGGAACCCGACAGCATATACAAGGCTATTGTTGAAGGAGATTACGTTATTGAAACAGTTATCGTAGGAGGAGAGGTCGTCGTAGACAAGGGTGAGAACCTGATGGTCGGTAGAGCTCTGATAAACAGGGCTAAGCCTATAGTTGACGAACTGTGCAAGGCTATAGGCGCTAAACTGGTATAAGTCAGCAATGGCAGCTGATAAGCCCCTTCTAAGGAAGTTAGCTGAGGAGGTCTTAGGAAGAGAAGCTGCCTCAAAGATATGGAAGAGGATAGAAGTGATAGGCGACATAGCCATTATAAGGAAGCCTTTTGATGTGGATGTAGATATGCTAAGACCTCTTGCCGAAAGACTCCTTGAGGTATTGCCTTACGTAAATAGTGTCTGGGTGGCCACAACTCCGGTAAGAGGTCAGAAGAGGCTGCGTGAGTACATGCACCTAGCAGGTGAGCCTAGAAGCGAAACTGTTTATAAGGAACATGGATGCCTGTTCGCGCTTGATATAAGGCGAGTATACATATCTCCTGTACTAGGCTATGACCATATCAGAGTTGCCCGTATGGTTAAGCCGGGCGAGGTTGTATGTAACTTCTTCGCAGGGATAGGGGGCTACTCCATAGTTATCTCAAAACATGCGAGGCCAGACTACGTGATCTCGGTCGATATAAGCTCAGATGCAGTCAGATACCTCAGGCTAAACGTAGAGCTGAATCGTGTAGGTCATGTGAATGAGGTTATTCATGGTGATGCATTCGAGGTTGCTGAGGTTATGGATAGGATTGACAGAGCACTACTCCCGTGCCCTGAGCTCAGCTTATCGCTATTTAAAGAGTTGATCGCTGAAAAGGTCGTAAGGTGCAATGGTGTTATTCATGCTCATGAATTCGTGGAGGCTGATAGGAAGAAGCAGGCTGTTGAGGTAGCCTACAGACGGTACCTAGCGGTGTCTAAGAGTGTCGGCATAGCAATAACTCTGGAGAGCTCGCATGTAGTTAGAAGCGTTGGTCCACGGAAATGGCACGCGGTCTTGGACCTTAAAGTGCTATGTTGAGATAATGTGTGAAACCTTCTACTTCCTCCTTCTAGAGCCTCTAGGCCTCTCGATAGCTATTACCCGAACACCCACTCCTATGAGTTTACGGAATACCGCATCTAGGAATCTCACATAAACCCCGCGCTGCCCTACCATAGCCCCGATGACATCATCATAAACCTTTACCTGTAGGTTAGGACCTGCGAAGTCCACTTCCTCTATATGCTTCCAGATCCATGATGTTGGGTGCACTGCTCGAATAGCGTCGCGGAAGTCTAACGTCAACTCGATGCCGCGAAGCCTCTTCTTGAGCTCCTCCTCAGCCTTGTTTATCCTTTCACCTCCCTTGCCCACTAGCCTCCCTAGGTGACCCTGCTTTACTATTATCAGTGCGTCTGGTACGTGCTCAGACTCTATCTCAAATTGTTTCTTCAGCTGGGCGATATCTATAACAGTTATAACGTCAGCATCTGGAGAGTGGAGCTTGATCGTGTCATAGACCTTCTTCTCCTCATCACTTAGCTCGCGTGAGCGTAGCTTGTACTCGAGGAGGAGCCTAAGCCCTCGCTTAGCACCTTCGCGAACTATGTCTTTAATTCCTAGATCTACTACCTTGGACTTCTCCTCGCTTATCAGCACCTCACGTACAAGGGCTGCGGGGTCACCCTTTACCTCACGGAGTGCCTGGAACGCGGGGTCGCCTGCAACTATGAGCCTGCTATTCCTACCGACACGGACAATCGCCTCTATTATGCTCTCGGGCGATAGCGACTGTATGTCGTCGAGGAACACTACGGCGTCGTCGAATGTTCTGCCCCGTAGGAAGTGGGAGTCAGCTATTACTAGCCGTCCATCCTCTATGAGTTTCTCAACCGTTGGCCTCTCGATGAATGAGCCTACAACATCGTAAATGTAGCTCTTGACGGCCGAGATGAACGCCTCTGGGGACTTGTTAAGCGTGATCTCCTCTCCTGTAACTACGTCTATAACGGGCTTTATCACTATGAAGCGCTGGAACTCGCCGTCGATTATGCTCTGGATGCCATATGCTAAGCTGAATAGCGACTTACCTGTACCTGTAGGCCCGAATATACCAAGCACTTCGTAGCTCTTATTCATCAGCGCCTTGTACATCTCCTCCTGGCCCGGTGTGAGGGGCTTCAGCTTCTCCCATACACTGCCCATAGCTAAACCCCTCTAAGAATTCGTGGTATTGGCGTAGAGTTTAAATCGTTTATGACCTTAATCCCAGCACACCCTCTTCTCAAAGAAGAGCTTCTTTAGCCTAGCGAGCCTCTTCTTAGCATCTCCAAGGGCTTGGTTGATCAGGTTGTTGAGGTGTGTTAAAGAGCTGGTTTTTATGAGGAGAGCATTCCGGTCCCTTATCAGCAGGGATAGCCAAACGCCACTGATCACCTCAACTACCACGCCACTACTACTCATGGAGATCACGCCGCTATGCTTGAACCCCTCGGCGCGCATGGTCTTGAGGAGCTTCAGCGCTTCATCTACGGAGTCCGTGACTACGTGAAGGATAGGGCCTGATACCACTATCCAGAGGCGGGTCAGCACTGGCGTGTTGATTAGTGTAGCAAGTTCATCAGGAGTCATGGGGCTGTGCTTCTTGAATAGGACTTCGCTTCCTTCGCGAAGCCATGGGTATGGCGCGTCGATAGCCGTTATCCTACCGCTGCAGGAGCTTGTTGTGAAGCAGTGCGGAGACCTGAAGACCTCTTCTATGAGGTCAACTATGTCCTCGTCCGCATACCCTATTAGGATGTCCTCTTTGAATCGTTTAAATGCCTCGGCTCTCCACTCTTCCCAGAGCTCTCTGCGTACGATGTTGTCCAAGCCCCAGTCCTCCATAGGTGCTGCGGAGGTGCTACGAGTTAAAAGCGTGTTGCCTAACAACTTGTAGGGGCCGGGAGGTGATGTGAAACTCCGGCGCTGAGCCTAGGCTATGATGTAGCCTAGACCAGGCTGAATGTGTTCAAGATCCTTTCAGAACCTCGCGGAGCTTTGCCCTTACTACCTCCGCAACAACCCTGCCATCAGCACGCCCCCTAACTCTATCCATAACCCTACCCATCACAAGGCCAAACGCTCTTTCACCCCGCCTAGCTATCTGTTCACGGTACTTCGATATAATGGAGTCTACTATTCTCTCTAACTCATCACGCGTTAATGGCCTTAGCGCTAGCTTATCAAGGATTTTGTTTAGCGGGGCTCCGGGCTCGTGCACCCATGCTTTCAATACCTCAGGTATTGCCTCCTTGGATAGCGCTCCTCTGGCGAGTGCTTTGAATAGCTCCTCCAAGTGCTCATCGGTTATGTTTTCTACGGGAACCCCTTCTGATGCTAGGGACTTCAGCGTTGATACTAGAGTTGACGCTATTATCGTTGGTGCTACGGAGTCCCTATACTTTTCAGCAATTCTCTCGAATAGTGATAGGTATTCGCTGTGTGTTAGCTGCCATGCAAGCTCCCTACTCAGCTCGTAATGCTTGATGAGCTGCCTCACCTTCTCATCAGGTGTAGGAGGCCTATACCTCTCCGCCTCTTTAAGAAGCTCCTCAGTGACGGTTATGGGGGGTATATCAGTCTCGGGGTACATACGCGCCGCACCCGGCTGCGGCCTCATGTACCGCGTCGTTCCATCAGGGTTGGCAGCTCTTGTCTCCTTAGGCACCCCGATCAATGCATACGCCGCCCTCTTCTTAACGACGTTTATGGCGTCTAGCGCCTTGGAAGACTCGTCGATTACTATTACGAACGCATCGTTCTCGCTGCACCTAAGTGCGTCTTGGAGCTCCTTAACTATAGTAGCATCTATGCCGTACCCCGGCAACTCATCGCTATGTACAATCCCTCCAACACCGCTCCACTGCCTAGCATAGTCAGCAAGCTCGGTTCCGAAACGGCGCTTTGGCTGGAGCTCTGCGCCTAGGATACCCTTGAATCTTGGGAGGCAGACCGCTAAGGCCTTTGAACCGCGCTTGATAGCTCTATGAACAAGCTTGCTCTTGCTC
>QMWY01000002.1 GCA_003661865.1 Thermoprotei archaeon | reverse complement strand
GGGAATACCATTGTGATCTACGAGGATCGTGTGCGCGTTGCTCCAGAAACTCTCGAGCTCTGCCGGGCCATGAACCTGGACCCCCTTAGGCTAATAAGCTCGGGCACCCTTATAGCGACGGTTCCGAGAAGTGGTATCGAGAGGGCTATCAATGCTCTTAGAGGCGTGGGCGTGGAGGTGAGCGTGATAGGTGAGGTGCAGGAATACAGAGGGTACCTAGTAGAGCTTCATCGTAGGGACGGTGCTGTGGAGAGGATTAGCGATGTGTATGTAGAGGACGAGCTCATGAAGCTTTGGGAGGCTAGCCCAGCGGTTTAAGCGCGAAGACCAGGACCGCCGCTATGAAGAGCGCCATGCCGAGCAGCTCGCTCGCACTGAGGCTCTCGCGGAGCAGGGCCCATGAGAGCGCCGCTACGAGAACAGCGTTGGAGAGAGCTATGGCTGTAGCAGGTCCTGCCTTGCCTAGCGAAACCGCGCTCTTCAAGAAGTACATGCCGAGCGCTAGCGTCACCCCAGCCGCCATAGCTATGGTGAAGTGTATGGGGTTCACACCTGCTAGCCTAGGGTTTAGTGAGGGGTTGAATAAACCCCGCGCTATCATGACCATCACGCCTAGGAGCCCTACGAGACCTGTTGCTAGCCATAGAACCACGGTCCCCTCTATGGATGGTACGCCCTTGACCGAGGCGTACTTCAGCAGGAAGTTCGTTACGCCGAACATGACGAATGCACCCAAGGCGTATAGAGCCCAGAGGGAGCCGTGCGAAACCAATGCGCTACACCCGTGGGGCTGTTCCTAGGCGCAGGGAAATAAGCCGTGCGCCTCGAAGAGCACTCCTTAGAAATTTTTAAGCTGGTTGGTGCCACTATGATGTAGGTCGCTAGTGAAGGAGCTGGGGACGTGGTGAGCTATGAGCAGGGCGCAGCCCGAGTTTAGGCATATCATCAGGATCGCAGCTACGGATATCCCAGGGGACCTACCGCTAGCCGAGGGTCTAGCCCGGATCAAGGGGGTGGGCTACAACTTCGCTGTTGCTGTATGCAGAATGCTTGGGCTGGATCCCCGTATGAAGCTCGGGTTCCTAACGGATGCTGATGTCGCGAAGATCGAGGACGCCATAAAGAACCCGGCTAAGTACAAGATCCCGCCGTGGATGTTCAATAGGAGGAAGGATTACGAGACCGGGATCGACATGCATCTAGTCGGAGCCGATCTAATATACTACGCCCGCCAGGACATCGAGCGCGAGAAGAGGATCAAGAGCTGGAGGGGTATACGCCACGCGCTTGGCTACAAGGTACGCGGCCAGAGAACACATACCACTGGCCGCATAGGGCCTACGGTTGGTGTGAGCAGGAGGAGGTGATGGCGCTATGGGGGATCCCAAGAAGCCTAGGAAGAAGTGGGAGAGCCCGGGACACCCCTGGATTAAGGAGAGGCTAATCCAAGAGATGGAGCTTGTAGGTACTTACGGGCTTAGGAACAAGAGGGAGCTGTGGATCGCCCAGACGATGCTGCGTAGGATAAGGGCCAGGGCGCGAGCACTACTAGCTCTCCCCCCTGAGGTTAGGGAACGTGAGGAGAGGGTGCTTATACACAAGCTCTACAGCATGGGCATACTCCCCTCCGAGAACGCTACCCTCAGCGACATCCTGGGCCTCAGTGTTGAGGCCATCTTGGAGAGAAGGCTCCAGACAATTGTGTGGCGCAAGGGGCTTGCCAAGACTATACACCAGGCTAGGCAGCTCATAGTCCACGGACACATAGCCATCAAGGGACGTCGGGTAACATCGCCGGGATACCTAGTGCCCCGGGATGAGGAGCCGTACGTAGACTTCTACCCCGGCTCTCCCTTCGCAAAGGCTAGGAAGGAGCAGGCGTGAGGGGTGGTGATGCATGGCGTTCGCGGCTCGCGAGCTCAAGTGGGGGGTCGCCCATATATACGCATCGTTCAACAACACGATAGTCCACATAACAGACCTCACGGGAGCAGAGACCGTTGCTCGCGGATCCGGAGGCATGGTTGTGAGGGCTGATAGGGAGAAGCCAAGCCCATATGCAGCTATGATGGTTGCCTACCGTGTGGCACAGGAGGCGATGGAGAAGGGCATCACGGCCCTACACATCAAGGTCCGGGCCCCGGGCGGCCACGGTCCAAAGACCCCTGGACCCGGTGCTCAGGCTGCTATAAGGGCTCTTGCGAGGGCGGGCTTCATAATAGGTAGAATAGAGGATGTGACCCCGATACCCCACGACACGACGAGGAGGCCCGGTGGTAGGCGCGGTAGAAGGGTGTGAATCCCTTTGACCGACGAAGGGATCGAGGTGAAGCTGCTAAGCTCTTCGGATATATCGCTAGAGTTCCTAGTAAAGGGAGTGCCTCTACCCATACTAAACGCTATTAGGCGCTACGCCTTAGCAAAGGTACCTTCGATGGCAGTTGACGAAGTCATGGTGATAGCCAATACCTCAGCCCTATTTGACGAGATCATCGCTCATAGGCTGGGCCTGATACCCCTCTACTCGGAGGAAGCGATTAAGAAGTACCGCGACCCTGAGACCTGCGCACGTTGTAGCCAGGTAGAAGGGGGTGAGGAGGGTCAGAGGCCCCCGCCTGAGGTCTGTAGGGAGTGCTTTGTTCACATGTACCTAGAGGCCTCAGCCGATCGCGAAAGCGTGACTGTCTACTCCGGCGATATAAAGTCTGAGGACCCTGATGTCTACCCCGTATATGACAACATCCCCTTAGTAGTACTAGCCCCGGGTCAGCGTCTAATACTGGAGATGAGGGCGAGGCTTGGGAGGGGGCTTGAGCATGCTAAGTGGAGCCCTGCTACGGTAGCGGTTGTTAGGTATGTAGCCGACATCAGCATAGATGAGAAGTTATGCACGGGCTGTGGTGAATGCGTAAAGGTATGCCCGCGTTCGGTACTGGAGCTAAGCGGGGGCAAGGTCAGGGTTACGAACTTGATGAACTGCATAATATGTAGGCAGTGCGAAAAAGTCTGTGAGCCACGCGCACTGAAGGTGGGCTATAGAAATGATGAGTACGTAGTCTACATAGAGTCGTCGGGAGCACTGAAACCCTTCACAATAGTCCGTGAGGCTCTCAACATACTTATAGGCGAGCTCGATAACCTTATCAAGCAGGCTATGGAATGGAGAGGGTCGAGCCGCGCTGAGACGGGTGGAGAGAGTTGAGGAGAACTGGGCCGACGAACTACGTCCTTAGGCTAACCATAAGAAGGCTTAGGAAGGCAGCACATGAGAACAAGGCTCCTGTGTGGAAGTATGTGGCGGAGCTCCTACAGAGACCAGCGCGAAGGAGAGTGGTGGTCAATGTGAGCAAGATAAATAGGTACTCCCGTGAGAACGAGGTGGTGGTTGTTCCTGGAAAGGTGCTTGGGGCTGGTACGATAGACCACTCGGTGACCGTAGCGGCCATAGCGTTCTCGAGGAGCGCTGCAGAGAAGATAAAGAGCGCTGGGGGAAGGGTTATGCACATACTTGAGCTTATTGAGGAGAACCCGAGAGGGAGCGGTGTGAGGGTGATAATATGAGCGCGGTCCTAAGCTTCGAAGAGGCGCTTGATAGGGCCTCGAAGAGCCGTGTTATCAACATAGATGCTGAAGGCGCTATACTGGGTAGGCTGGCGAGCTACGTAGCGAAGCTGCTACTCATGGGCTATCGGGTGAACGTTGTGAATGTGGAGAAGGCTCTGGTGACCGGTGATAGGGAAATGGTTATCGAGAGCTACAAGCTGTGGCTTGAGGTCAGAACGCATAAGAACCCGTATAGGCACTCGCCACATAGACCAAGGAACCCCATAACGATCTTTAAGAAAGCTGTTAAGGGCATGCTTCCTAAGGAGAGCTGGCGGGGCTTCAAGGCGTACAAGAGGCTTAAGGCCTACATAGGGGTACCCGAGGAGTTTAGGGGTAAGGAGCTCATCAAGATCAGCGATACGTTAGCTGATACGCTTAAGAGGCTAGAAACGGTCGCAGTTGCAGACATAGCGCGCGCAATGGGCTGGAAGGGTGTTGGGCTATGAGCAGTGTGCAGCAGGGCAGCTCTCAGGAGGTTAAGGCTCGTGGAGCCTATCCATTGGTTGCTGGGCAGCGCAAGATCGTTATCAGCACTGGGAAGCGTAAGACTGCCGTGGCCAGGGCTGTTATAAGGAGTGGAATAGG
The DNA here is from genome assembly GCA_003661865.1 of Thermoprotei archaeon. Taxonomy (GTDB): domain Archaea; phylum Thermoproteota; class Thermoprotei_A; order Sulfolobales; family Ignisphaeraceae; genus QMWT01. The sequence goes on along the minus strand of QMWY01000002.1, from coordinate 19,392 downwards.
GAGGGTGCGCATAAACGGGGTCCCCATAGAGATATGGCCTATCGAAATGGCTCGGATGAAGATGCTTGAACCCCTGCTGCTGTTGAGTGAGGAGCTTAGAAACTCAATAGATATAGATGTGAGGGTTGAGGGCGGGGGTGTTATGGCTCAAGCAGACGCTGTTAGGATGGCTATAGCTAGAGGCATAGTGGCTTTCTTTGGCTCTGAGGATATTAAGGCTCTGTACAAAGAGTATGATAGGACCATGCTGGCCGGGGACCCGAGGCAGACCGAGCCTGAGAAGTGGCTTAGGTATAGCGCTAGGCGCTTTAGGCAGAAGTCGTATAGGTGATGCAGAATGATAATACCCGTTAGGTGTTTCACCTGCGGCTACCCCATAGGGGCTAAGTGGAAGGAGTTTGCTGAGAGGGTGAGAAAGGGGGAGGATCCGAAGAAGGTGCTAGACGACCTAGGGATTAAGAGGTACTGCTGTAGGAGGATGCTCCTCTCGCACGTCGAGCTGATACGGGATGTAATGCACTACTCCGTGAGGTGACCTCCATGGTATCCGAGGGTGAGGAGAGGCAGGCTGAGCAGGCACAGGCTAGAGAGAGCCGCGGACCCGAGCTCCTAGTACCCCTTGAGCTTTACCTATCGGCAGGAGTCCACATAGGAACGCATAGCTGTACTAAGCACATGGAGAGGTTCGTATTCAAGGTAAGGCCCGACGGGCTCTACATCATAGACATTAGGAAGACCGATGAGAGGCTCAGGATAGCTGCCGGGCTCCTATCAAGGTATGAGCCGGAGACAATACTAGCGGTCGCGGCTAGGCAGTACGGTCATAGACCTGTCCAGAGATTCGCAGAGTTCGTCAAAGCGCGGGCCATAGTGGGTAGGTTCATCCCTGGTACACTGACGAATCCTAAGCTTGAGTGGTTCGTGGAGCCGGAGGTGCTGGTGGTCACGGATCCCCGCACAGACGATCAGGCGCTGACCGAGGCCCTTGAGGTGGGGATACCTGTAGTAGCCTTTGCAAGTACGGATAACAGGCTCAGCGGGGTAGACCTAGTGATCCCTGGCAACAACAAGGGGCGTAGATCGCTGGCGCTGCTCTACTGGATCCTTGCGAGGCAGGTTCTGCGTGAGAGGAAGGAGCTGGGGCCTGATGAGGATCTGCCGGTGAGTTTCGAGGACTTCGAAACCAAGCTCTAGCCCGCCCTTAGTAGATGTGGCGGTATGGATGAGCAGGTATTTAGCTACTTCTACCCCCTTGCCCTACCTATTGCGGGGCTCTGCATACCGCGCGTTAACAACCCTGTGATCCTGGCTCCCTCCACCACGAGTTGCAGCGTTGAGGTGAGGCTTGAGGAAGTAGCTGACGAGCGCTACGTGGAGGTGATGACCTCCTCCCCTCTAGAGAGCTCACGGTCCTCCAAAATGCTTAGGAAGTTTATTCAAGAGTTAGAGAGGGGTACGGGGCTTTCCATACCTTTCTCCATAAGGTGCCGGGTTGACTGTGGAGAGTTGAGAGCGCCGGCTATGTACTACTACGCAGCGTGTAGCAATGCAGCTGTTCGTGTACTGAGCGGTTCAGAGAGCCTTGCTGAGGAGGGGTATCTTCTAAAGTCCTGCATAGCTACCGATGCTGTAGTGGGGCTTAACCCCAGCCTAGTAGGCGGGTATAGGTACTCCATAGAGCTGGGCAGCGCCGTGGCGTACCATTATGGTGAGGAGCCGGTTACGCTTAGAGGTATTACCGTGGGGGTCGAGGGACCCGTGCGTGTCGCCCGCATCAGGTATCTGAGGGAGAGCCCCCGCATAGCATCGATGATAACTAAGCTGATAGGGTACCTAGTGCTTGAAGGGGTTGCAGCGCTGAGAAGCGGGTCGTACACCGTCATCTCAAGGATCTATGCATACGAAAACGGTCTAGCATACGCGCTGTACGGGCTAGAGCCACCAGCGGATGGTTATCCCTGGAGGTGGGTCATAGATGGGGATTATGCTTACCTATACCGTTTAGAGCCACTGGTACGTGGTTGAGGATGCGATGCTGGTGGTGCTTAAGGTAGGCGGGTCTGTCATAACCGATAAGAGCAGGCCCTTCAGCATAAGGATGGGCGTAATTGATAGGGTTTCAAGGGAGATCGCAGCGGTTCTTTCAGAAAGGAGGGACCTGAAGCTCGTGCTCGTGCACGGAGGCGGTAGCTTCGGCCACTTCGTTGCTAGTGAGTTTCTCAGAGAGCGGGGGGCTATAGATGCCGAGGGGGCCTATGTGATAGCGAGCTACATGGATGAGCTCAATAGGGTGTTCGTAGGTTCGCTAAACGCCTATGGAGTACCCGCTGTATCTATCTCTAGCAGAGGGCTCTTCTACATAGACGAGAACGGGGTGATCACGGGCTACGTCAAGGCCATATCAATGCTTCTGAATAGGGGTCTAGTCCCCGTACTTTACGGTGATGTAGGGGTGGCTGGAGAGGGCTTAGGCATAATCTCAGGCGATGCGATCTCGTGGTTCCTAGCGGGAACCCTTGGCGCAGATAGGCTCCTCTTTGCAACAACGGTTGACGGGGTCTACGACCGCGACCCGTCGGAGCCTGGGGCGCGCCTTCTAAGCGTGGTCAGACTATCTAGCCTATCCAGCATTGGTATGGGGGGTGCTCACGGGATGGACGTTACTGGGGGTATGAAGGCCAAGCTGGGCATGGGTATCCCATACGTAAGGCGCATAGGAGAGGTCATCGTGTTCAACGGTAGGCGTAGAGGCTACATCTATAAGGTGCTTCGGGGCGAGAGTATTAGGTGTACGAGGGTTGTTCCTTGAGCGATATAGAGGCGAGGAAGGTCGAGCATATAAGGCTAGCTGTTAGCGGCGGTGCTGAAGGACCTCTATCCACGTGGTTTGAGTGTGTGCATCTGGTCCACATGGCTCTTCCAGAGTTATCGCTAGACGATGTGAAGACATCGGTTGAGTTCCTGGGGTATAGGCTCTCTATGCCCCTACTCATATCGGGTATGACCGGGGGTACAGCTGAGGCTAGGGCTTTGAATGAGAGGATAGGTGAGGTTGCGCAGGAGCTAGGTATAGCCGTGGGCGTAGGGAGCCAGAGGCCAATGCTTGTAAAGAGGAGTCGCGAGGTTGTTGAGAGCTACGCGATCGTGCGTAAGAAGGCGCCTGACGTACCTGTCATAGCCAATATCGGAGGCGCTCAGCTTAAGAGCCTAAAGATCGATGATGTCGAGTTCCTTATAGAGAGCATCAAGGCTGATGCCATAGCGATCCACCTAAACCCGGCACAGGAGCTTGTTCAGCCGGGGGGCGATAGGGACTTCAGAGGGATTCTCGATCGTATAGCCGAGCTTGCCGACTCGATGAGCGTACCGGTGATAGTTAAGGAGGTGGGCAACGGGCTCTCACGAGAGGTTGTGTACAAGCTGAGGAGCGTTGGGGTGAGGATCTTCGATGTGGCTGGGTCCGGAGGCACCAACTGGGTCTCCATAGAGATACTTAGGATGCTTAGGAGGGAGGGCGGTGAGAGGTACCGATCTGTTGCCTTGTTCAGGACCTGGGGCATACCCTCTGCAGCAGCTGTGATCGAGGCGCGTAACGGGGCTCCGGACTCGGTGGTTATCGTGGGTGGAGGGGTTAGAACAGGTCTGGATGTAGCTAAGGCGATCGCCATAGGGGCGGACTTGGCATCTATGGCTAGGCCTGTGCTGGTGCGTGTTTTAAGGTCTAGGGAGGAGGCCCTGAGGTTCCTCAGAGGGGTTAGGCTAGAGCTCTCAATGGCTATGCTCCTCACGGGCTCCAGAAGCATTGATGAGCTAAAGCGGGCCCCCGTAGTGCTTACACCCCCTCTCCTAGACTGGGTTAGGCAGAGGCGTCTCACTATTATAAGGCGTGGCGCGTAGCTAGGAGGGGGCTGCCACGTGGATCTGATGGGTTATGTAAGGGAGGTTGCCCCTCGCGTTAACAAGTTCATAGAGGAGGTCGTGAAGGGCTCTCCCCAGACACTCTACGACGCTGCCATGCACCTGATAAGGGCGGGCGGGAAGAGGCTTAGGCCCATTACCGTGCTCCTCTCCGCAAGACTTGTAGGAGGTGCTGAGGCGGAGGACAAGGCTCTGCCCGGAGCAGCGGCTGTGGAAATACTGCATAACTTCACACTGATCCACGACGACATAATAGATAAGGACGAATTCAGGAGGGGCGTGCCCACAGTCCATAAGCTCTGGGGAGAGGGTATGGCCATAGTCGCAGGTGACCTGCTCTATGCCTATGCTTATCGCGCTCTTCTCAAGGCCGAGGAGCGCGGGGTTGACCCAGTGAGGGTTAAGGAGGCGGTGAAGTACCTAACCGAAGGGGCTATAAGGGTTGCTGAGGGGCAGGCGCTAGACATGCTGCTATCGCGAAGGCTCGAGGCTAGCCTAGACGAGTACATAAGGATGGTTGAGGGAAAGACCGCGGCGCTCTTCATGTCGTCAGCGGCTATAGGGGCTGTTTTAGCAGGTGGGGATCAGGCAATCATCGCACACCTACGCGAGGTTATGAGGCTGGCAGGCATAGCCTTCCAGATAAGGGATGATATACTTGGCCTAGTCGCTGATGAGAAGACTCTGGGCAAGCCCGTCTACAGCGATATCCGTGAAGGTAAGAGAACGGTGCTTGTCATATACGCCCTCAGAAAGCTGAGCGATGGGGATAGGAAGAGACTTCTAGCAATACTTGGTAAAGGGAATGCGAGTAGAGAGGAACTTGAGGAAGCGGCGGAGCTCATAAAGAGCACTGGAGCCGTTGAGTTCGCTGATAGCCTTGCTGAAGACTACGCGCGGAGAAGCATGGAGAAGCTAAGCAGGGTTAGTGAGATGGCAAGGGATCTTGAAGCGCTGAGGCTTCTCCGCGAGCTTATCGAGTATCTAGTTAAGAGGAGATACTGACTTTGTACCACCTCTTTCCACGGGCGTACGTACCTGAGGATGAGGTGCCTTTTGAGAAAGCCGAGTACCTAGACAGGAGGAATAGAGTGTGGGTTGATAGAGACAGGCTCCTGCTATCAGAGACGCCGTGTAGAGGATGGGCAGTGTTTAGCGAGGTGCTTTACAACAGGCTCGTAGATGTGGCGCTAGATCTCATAGGCGGTGTGCTCATCACAGATGTAGTTATATTCGCACCCTCAACGCCCAGCTATCTTTTCATCAAGCGCGGAACGGAGGTTGGGATCGTGGAGGCGTCAGGGGCGTCTGTGATACCTCTCGTCCGTGAAGGCGAGACTGTTGAAGAGGGGAACCGCGTATTCTACGTCATTACGAGGAAGAAGGAGGTTAGGGTTATACGAGCGAGACGCCGCGGAGTAGTTGTGTATGTTAGCGATATAGTCCCCTCAGTCCCTACAAAATACCTGGCCCTAATAGTAGGTGAGGAGCTTGTCAGGAGGCTCACAGCAGTTTCCGCATGCAGATGAGGTGAGGAGGCTAGCGCTAAAGCATGCGCTGCTAAATGCGCTGCGCTACGGGAGGGCTAAGGAAGGCCCGGTCATAAGCAAGGTGCTGGGCGAGAGACCAGACCTACGTCCCTTCGCACGAGATGTGGTAGCGGTGGTTAGAGAGGTCGTGGCGATGGTGAATAGCATGAGTAGGGAGGAGATGAGGTCTAAGGCTGAGGAGCTCGGACTGGCTGAGGAGCGTAGAACTGTGGAGAGGCGTAGAGAGCTTCCGCCGCTCCCTAATGTTGATAAGTGGGGGTATGTGAAGACGCGCTTCGCACCAAACCCTGACTTCCTCATACACCTAGGGAATGCTAGGCCTGCGCTGCTGAGCCACATCTACGCACGTATGTACAAGGGCGGTTTTGTCCTGAGGTTCGAGGATACCGACCCCAGGATCAAGACGCCTATTCCGGAGGCTTATCAGAGGATTCGTGAGGACTTGAGGTGGCTGGGGATAAGCTGGGATGAGGAGTATGTGCAGAGCATGAGGATGGAGCTGTACTACGATGTTGCTAGGAAGCTGATAGAGAAGGGCGGTGCATACGTAGACCTCTGTACAGCTGAAGAGTTTCGAAAATTCAGAAGTGAGCGAAGGGCTTGTCCTCATAGGGATAGGCCTATAGAGGAGCAGCTTGAGCTCTGGGATAAGATGATCGAGGGGCATTTCGGAGAGGGTGAGGCTGTCCTCAGGATAAAGACCGATCTAGCGCACCCCGACCCCAGCGTCATAGACTGGGTAGCCTTCCGCGTGATCGATACTGATAAGCATCCGCACCCGGTAACGGGGTCTAGGTACGTGGTATGGCCTACATACAACTTTGCAGCTGCGGTCGACGACCACTTCATGGGCATAACGCACATACTCAGAGGAAGGGAGCACGCCGTAAACACAGTCAAGCAGTCCTTTATATACATGTACATGGGCTGGAGGTACCCAGAGGTTGTGAACCTCGGACGCGTAAACCTAGAGGGGTTCATCCTCAGCAAGTCGCGTATAAAAGAGTTGTTGACGAAGTACCCCGGCAGATTCCTAGGGCTTGATGACCCCCGCTTTGGCACAATCGCATCCCTTAGACGCAGGGGCATACTCCCCGATACGATTAGGGAGGTGATACTGGAGCTTGGTGTGAAGAGCAGCGACGCTACTGTTAGCTGGGATAACGTAGCCGCGGTCAATAGGAGGATAGCTGACAGCAGGTCAAAGAGGCTGATGTTTGTTAAGGAGCCCCTTGAGGTGTGTATAGAGGGTATCGAGCTCCCATTCAAGGTATCGATACCCTATCACCCCTCAGCGGACCTAGGTGAGAGGAGCTATGTGATGACGAACGGCTGCGTGTATGTGGAGAAGAGGGACTTCGAGAATAACAAGGGACAGGTTGTAAGGCTCATGAGCTTCATCAACGTCCGTTTCGAGGAGCGTAGCGGGAGGGCTGTGGCGAAGCTCGTTGGGTACACGGTTGACGAGGCTAGGAGGTACGGCGCACCCATAATCCACTGGGTGCCCAAGGAGCATAGCGTAAGGGCCAGGCTGTACGTTGTTGAGGGGTTAAGACTTAGGAGGGTTGTGGGTATGGCAGAGTCCTCTGTGAAGGAGCTTAACAGCGGCGAAATAATTCAGCTTGTAAGGCTAGGGTTCGCACGTGTTGAGAGGACTAAACCGGTGCCCCTACTCATCTATGCGCACCCCTGAACGAGCCCAGCATGAGTTAGGTTAATTAAGGGGGTATCCCCACAAGTGGAGGGGACGACGTATATCGGATGGGGATGAACCATGTCCTCGGGAAAGCCGTTTTACGTAAGGTTTGAAGTGCCTCCAGAGGTTGCGGAGAAGGCGTACGAAGCTCTGAAGAGAGCTAGGGAAAGCGGTGGTAAGATAAAGAAGGGGACTAATGAAGTGACAAAGGGTGTTGAGAGGGGGCTGTGCAAGCTAGTGTTAATAGCCGAAGATGTAGATCCTCCGGAGGTCGTTGCGCACCTACCTCTGCTCTGCGAGGAGAAGAAGGTGGCTTATCTCTACGTACCCAGCAAGAAGAGGCTTGGTGAGGCTGCAGGTATCGAGGTTGCCGCCGCCTCAGCATGTATAATAGATCCGGGAGGTGCTAGGGACCTAGTGGAGGAGCTGATAAAGACCGCGAACGAGTTAAGAGCCAAAGCTGCTTAGCGCTATCAGAAGATACTTTTCCAAATTTTTGGATTCACCTTCTTGCCGTTAGCTTCCGCGCCTCCCTCTCGGTCTCCCTTAAGATCAGTATGTCGCCCACACGTACGGGTCCCTTAACATTGCGTGTTAGGATACGTCCTTTGTCACGTCCCTCGAGGATCCTCACGCGTACTTGGGTAACCTCTCCGGTAACTCCTGTTCTACCGAGTATCTGCACAACCTCGGCGGGGAAACCTATCTCCTCAATCACGTTAACCTCGAACTCTTTACTCTTTTCCATCTCCACTACCTTAGGCATACCGAGTCCCAGCAGTGGTTTAAAGTCGCGAAGGGCTTATAAGCTAATAGTTCTAACTACCTCGCGAACTACGCGGTGAGCAGCGGCGCAGCGAGGTGGAGAAGATGCCTGAGCTAAGGCGGTGCAGTTTCTGTGGGGCGCCTATAGAGCTAGGCACGGGTATAATGTATGTGCGCAACGATGGAACTGTGCTGTGGTTCTGCTCGAGTAAGTGCTTCAAGAACTACAAGCTTAAGCGCGACCCCAAGAAGCTACCGTGGACGCGCTACCGCCTAATAACCGGGGGTAGGCGGCGCCGGCGCGGAGTAAGGTAGGTATCAGCAACCTCTTCTCATTTAAGGCTGTCAAGTTATAAGCTTCTTTCGATAAGAGATGGTAGGGCTTGGTGATGAGCGGAGGCGGTGGCGCTAAGAGGCTTAGGCAGCCCATAGTAGCGGTGCTAGGCCATGTAGACCATGGCAAGACCACGCTCCTAGACAAGATCAGGGGAACCGCTGTCGTGAAGAAGGAGCCGGGCGAGATGACACAGCATGTAGGCGCGAGCGTCGTCCCGTCATCGGTTATCGAGAAGATAGCGGAGCCCCTGAAGAAGGTGATACCCTTCAAGCTAGAGATACCGGGTCTCCTCTTCATAGATACACCCGGCCATGAGTTGTTTGCGAATCTGCGTAGGAGAGGGGGTAGCGTTGCGGATATCGCCATACTTGTCATAGATATCAACGAGGGCGTTATGCCCCAGACGGTTGAGAGCATAGAGATTCTCAAGGAGCGTAAGGTGCCCTTTGTGGTTGCGGCCAACAAGATCGATAAGATACCTGGCTGGAAGAGCGTACCCGATGCGCCATTCATGGAGAGCGCCCGGAAGCAGAGCCGCAGGGTGCTCAACGAGCTTGACAAGAGGATATACACGCTGATTGGACAGCTTGCACAGCATGGCGTTGTTTCAGAGCGCTTCGATAGGGTTAGGAACTTCCTTAAAACGGTTCCCATAGTTCCCGTATCGGCAAAGACAGGTGAAGGTATACCTGAGCTCCTCGCCGTGCTAGCAGGGGTTACCCAGAAGTACATGACGGGGAGGCTGAGGTTCACTGAAGGCCCTGCTAAAGGTGTTGTTCTAGAGGTTAAGGAGGAGCCTGGCCTGGGTACGACTATAGATGTTATAATATACGATGGCATTCTCAAACGTGGAGATACGATAGTTGTCGAGGGGATGAATGGGCCTATAGTAACGAAGATAAGGGCCCTGCTGATGCCGAAGCCCCTTACAGACATCAGGGTTGCTAAGGGTGAGTTTACCCAGGTAGATGAGGTGGTAGCTGCTGCTGGTGTGAAGGTGGCTGCCCCTGGGCTTGATGAAGCCGTGGCAGGCTCACCTCTCTACGTAGTCCCATCGGAGGAGCAGGTAGAGGAGTATAAGCGCAGGGTATCTGAGGAAGTGGGCTCGCTGAGGTTTAGAAGAGATGTCATGGGGGTTGTTGTGAAGGCTGATACGCTCGGCGTCCTCGAGGCTCTTATAGAGGCGTTGAATAGGCGGGGGGTGCCCATAAGGCTTGCCGATGTAGGTCCGCTAACTAAGCGTGAACTTCTTGAGGCTGCGGTAGTAGCCCGCGAGAATAAGTACCTCGGCGTTGTACTGCTGTTCAATGTCAAGCCCTTGCCAGGGGTAGATGGGCTTGCTAAGAAGGAGGGTGTCAAGATATTCCGCGACAACATAATATACAGGCTGATAGAGTCATACGAGGAATGGGTGCGTAAGGAGAAGGAGCGTGAGAAGCTCGCCGAGATCTCTAGGCTGATCGCTCCTGCCAAGATAAGGCTCCTTCCGGGATTCGTGTTTAGGCGTAGTGATCCGGCGATAGTGGGCATAGAGGTTCTGGCAGGCGTTATAAAGCCAGGGTACCCACTGATGCGTAGCGATGGAAGGAGAGTTGGCGAGATAATGCAGATCCAGCGGATGGGTAAGAGCGTTAAGGAGGCGTCAAAAGGCGATGAGGTGGCGATATCGATAAGGGGAAACGTCCTCGTTGGGCGCCATATAAAGGAGGGTGATGTGCTCTATACAGACGTACCCCTACACCACGCCCGTACATGGATAGAGAAGTACCTCGCTGAGCTTACAGAGGATCAGGTAGAGGCTATGGAGGAGATACTGAGGATAAAGAGCAGGAGTAGCCCAGACTATGCAGCTTTGCTCCTCATGCTGAAGCAGCGTAGGGGTGCTAAGTAGAATATTTAAGGGTGTAGTGTACGTATCGTTGCGTAGCGGAAGGGAACGAATGTGAGGTGCGACTATGCCTGAGTTCAAGGTGGTTGTAGCGGATCCCGCAGTGAAGAACCCTAGAGTAGTGCCGGTCAGGGTCGTAGGTGATGATGGTATAGAGTACAGCGATAGGCATAAGGAGCAGTACGAGCTTCCTCGCGTAAGGATGCATCCCGAACTTATCAAGATAGTGAACCCTGAGCTCGGTGTTGTGGTCGTCAGGATCTGGAAGGATAGAATTGGAGGTGAGAAGGTTAAGCTTGTTGGACGCGTAGAGGAGGATGGCTCTCTAGATGTACAGACAGTTAAGGTCCCCGCAGAGTTTATGCGTGAAAAGCTTGGTAGGCAGGAGGCGTTAGGCCAAGTGATGCGAGCACCCGCGTTTCAGGTGAGGGTAACGGGCGAGGCTGCTCAGAGGCTTATCGGGCTTAGAATCGGTGATAGCGTTGAGGGAGTCATTGTTGGTCTACCTCATGTGCGACTGGTCATACGTGGAGGGTCAGACCTGGCGGGGTTTCCGATGAGACCTGACGTGCCTGGGGCCGTTAAGAGGTATCTGCTGCTGTCAAGCGGCCCAGGGTTTAGGCCTCGCGAAAAAGGTGAGAGGAGGAGAAAGCTCGTTCGAGGTAATACGATATCTGAGGAGATTGTGCAGGTAAACACAGTAGTTGTATATCCCGAGGCCCGTAGGGCTTAGTTGCGCAGCTTTCTTTACCATCAAACGGTGTTTTAGGTAGTGGGTGGTAAGCAGCGGAGGTGGTATGCATGGAGCTTAGGATCCCTGAGATGAACATAGGTGTGGTGGGCCATGTAGACCATGGCAAGACCACGCTGGTCCAGGCACTTACGGGGATATGGACTGCGAGACATTCTGAGGAGCTTAGGAGATCAATGACCATAAAGCTCGGCTACGCCGACGGCAACATAGCGTTCTGCGAGAGCCTTGGCGAGCCTGATGGTTACACAAAGGACCTCGTCTGCCCCGATGGTACAGAGGCTAAGCTTCTTCGGAGGGTCTCCTACGTAGATGCGCCGGGTCATGAGGTGCTGATGGCTACTATGCTCTCAGGGGCGGCGTTAATGGATGCAGCGCTGCTAGTAATAGCAGCGAATGAGCCTTGTCCCCAGCCCCAGACACGTGAGCACTTAGTAGCGCTCGAGATCATAGGGGTTAAGCATGTGATAGTGGTTCAGAACAAGGTAGATGTTGTTAGCCCTGAGGAGGCGCGGAGGAACTACAAGCAGATAGTGGACTTCCTCTCAGGGACTTCGTACGCCGACGCTCCAGTAATACCGGTGAGCGCCCTCCATAAGACCAATATAGACGTGCTGTTAATGGCTATGCACAAGCTCTTTCCGAAGCCCGAGCGGGACCTATCGAGACCCGCGCTTATGTATGTCGCCCGGAGCTTCGACGTGAATAGGCCCGGTACACCTCCTGATAGACTTGTCGGAGGGATAGTCGGAGGCTCCATACTGAAGGGCGAGATCAGGATAGGCGATGAGGTAGAGCTAAAGCCCGGTATAAGGGTTGTGAGGGGAGGGCGCACAGTTTACGAACCCATAACCACGAAGATCGTCAGCATAAGGTACGGAGAGATAGAGAGCGATGTAGCTAGGCCGGGCGGCCTCGCAGCCCTCGGCACAACGCTGGATCCCTCACTTACCAAGGGCGATGCTCTGCAAGGAAACGTCGTAGGCCATAACGTACCCGATCCAGTCTACGACCTCAGCATCGAGTACAAGCTGCTTGAACGAGTCGTAGGTACACGCGAGCTCGTTAGGGTCGAGCCCATCAGGATGCGCGAGATCGTTATGCTAACTGTAGGCACCGCCGTAACGATGGGTGTCGTGACCCGGGTTACTAAGGAGCGTATGGATGTTAGGCTCAAGAGACCCGTTGTAGTGCTGCCCGGAGGCAAGATAGCTATCAGCAGGCAGATCAGGGGTAGGTGGAGGCTTGTTGGCTGGGGCGTTCCGCAGAACGTCTAGGCTTGTAGTTTTGGACACAAGCGCTCTGATGAGCCTCTACGATAAGATCCCCGTATTTGAGCTTATCGAGGAGGCTATCGGGGCTTATCGCTGCGTAGTGCCTAGCTGTGTAAAGGATGAGTTGCTAAAGCATGCTAGGGGACCTAGCATCAGAAAGGCAAAGGCAGCGCTGCTAGCCCTTGAACTCGTTTCGAAGAGGTGTGTTGAGACTGCATGCCCTAGCAGGTCTCCCGTAGACGATGCGGTGATCGCGGTTGCTAAGGAGATGAGCGCCCTCCTCGCAACTATGGACCTCGAAATGGCTAGACGTGCGCGGAGGAGCGGTGTGCCTGTGCTGGTCTACAGGTCTAGTAAAAGGCGATTCATCTCATTCGTTGAGGTGTGAATGCGTTGCCAGAACCAGATATTAAGCTGTTCTCCTCGAAAGGAGTTGCTGGAATGCAGAATCGGGCATAGCCAGCGGGTGGCGGCCGCATGTATAGGGTCTACACAGTAAGGGATGTCGTACGCATAGACCCCTCAGATTTCGGCAGACCTCTAGACGAGGTGGCGCTGGAGGTTCTCAAAGAGAGGTATGAGGGCAAGATCGATAGGAACCTAGGGGTTATAATAATGGTGTACGACCCTAAGGTCGAGCCCATGGGCTACCTGATACTAGGGGACGGTGCATCATACCACCGGGTGGAGTTCAAGATGCTTACATACGTTCCTGTACTCAATGAGGTTGTAGAGGGCTTCGTAAACGACATTAGAAGGATAGGTTTGTTCGTGAGCCTAGGACCAATCGATGGATTTATTCATATATCGCAGATCGCTGAAGAGGAGGCTCAGTATGACGAGGCTAGGCGAGGCATAGTCTGTAGACAGAGCAAGAGGTTCATAGGGCGAGGGGACCTTGTCAGAGCAAGGATCACCAATGTGAGTACATCGGGGCCCGCAAACATATTCCGGGTGAGCATGACTATGAGGCAGCCTTACCTAGGTAAGAAGGAGTGGATCGAGTCGTATATAAGGAGGAGTGGTGGGGCTCAATGAGCAGTAGGCAAACAAAACCGTTCAAGGCGTGCCTAAGGTGTAAGGCGCTGGTGAGGCCCGATGAAACCAAGTGTCCCGTTTGCGGCTCAACAGAATTCACCTTCGAGTGGTCCGGTATTGTGGTGGTGGTAGATCCTGAGAAATCGAGGGTTGCGAAGTTCTTAGGTATAAAGAAGCCAGGTAGATACGCTTTAAAGGTAGGGTATTGAATAGTGCCCTAGGCTAGGCGATGCGCCATGAGTCAGCAGGCGGAGAGAAGGTTCGCCATTGCTGAGGGTGTTGAGGGCTACATAGTTAGAGAGAGGTACAACAAGCTCATAGGGAGACGGGAGCTTGAGGTGATGGTAGATCACATGTTCAAGGGCACGCCTAGAAGGCTTGAACTACGTGAGGCTATAGCTAGGCTCTTCGGCGTTGATCCGTCGCTGGTCATAGTGAAGAAGATAGTGTCTGAGTATGGCTGGGGTAAGAGCAGGGCTAAGGTATTCATCTACGATAGCATGGATAGGCTCAAGATCATAGAGCCCGAGCACATGTTAAGGAAGCATGGCCTCTCGAAGGGGTGATAGGTTATGGCAAAGGGTAAGAAGAGGTTCCGTTCCGAGCTCTACGAGTATGACTACAAGCGGGGGTACATAAGGCTAAAGAACAAGCTGTGTCCCCGTTGCGGCTCGGTGATGGCATTTCATAGGTACCCGGTGCCCCGCTGGCATTGTGGGAAGTGTGGCTACACGGAGTTCATTAAGAGGGGTTAGCCGCGGTCTTGGTGATAGTGCTAGGGATTGAATCGACGGCTCACACTTTTGGTGTGGGTGTAGTAGCAAGCGACCGAGAACCCTTCATACTAGCTGATGAACGTATTAAGTACACTCCGCCTACAGGAGGAATACATCCTCGTGAAGCTGCTAGGTACATGGCTGAGAGGGCTCACGAGGTTGTGAGGAGGGCTCTCAGGAGTAGCGGAATTACGTTAAGCGAGGTTGACGCTATAGCTGTTGCCTTAGGACCTGGACTCGGCCCCTGTCTACGTGTGGGAGCAACCATAGCGCGTGCGTTAGCCGCCTACTTTAGTAAGCCTCTGGTTCCTGTAAATCACGCTGTTGCCCATGTAGAGATAGGGCTGAAGCTTACGGGGGCGCGCGACCCCGTGATCGTCTACCTATCTGGAGGCAACACGCTTATCGCGGCCTTTCTCGGCGGCAGATATAGGGTGTTTGGGGAGACGTTAGATATCGCACTTGGCAATCTCTTGGATGTGTTTGCACGTGAGACGGGGCTAGGCCCACCATACGTGGTTAAAGGAGTTCACGTGGTGGATGCCTGCGCTGAGGAGGGCAAGGAGATCCTAGACCTCCCCTACGTAGTGAGAGGACAAGATGTTGCGTTCTCGGGCTTGTTAACAGCGGCGCTCAAGCTCGTTAAGCGGGGCGCTAGGCTTCCAGACGTATGTCTATCGCTTCGAGAAATGGCGTACGATGCTGTGATAGAGGTAGCCACACGCTGCCTACTCCACACAAACCGCCGCGAGGTTATGGTTGTAGGGGGCGTAGCTGCTAGTAAGTACCTCAGGAGGAAGTTTGAGGAGATGGCTAAGCTCTACGGCGCTAGGCTCTACGTAGTTCCCCCTGAGTACGCTGTTGACAACGGGGTTATGATAGCGTGGACGGGAGCCCTTGCCTATAGCGCGGGGGTTACGGTACCTATCGAGGATGCTGTGATCAGGCAGCGGTGGAGGATCGACGAGGTTGATATACCGTGGAGGAGGGCGTAGCTCTGCCCGAGCCCCTGGACAAGGTGATACGTGTAAAGCTAAGCGGTGTTGAGCTACCCCTTCAGCTGCTCAGCCTCGTGAAGATTATGGGTAGAGGTGCTGAGGCGCTCCTCTACTACGCAAGGTTTCTTGGGTACCCAGCAGTTCTCAAGTGGAGGCCTCCAAAAACGTACCGTCACCCCCGTTTCGATAGCTACGTTAGGCGTGAGAGAACACTTACAGAGGCACGTGCCATCTATAGGGCGAGGAAGCTTGGCATACGAGCACCGGCACTCTTCTTTGTAGACCCCGACAACGCAATCATAGTGATGGAGTACGTTGAGGGCATGCTATATAGGGACTTGATACCACGTACTGAGATAGATGAGTCGTGTAGAATTGCAAGGGTTATTGGTACCTACGCCGCTATGCTCCACCAGGAGGGAATAGCTCATGGAGACTTAACGACTTCGAACGTACTGGTGAAAGGCGATGGGGATGTATACCTCATAGACTTCGGTTTAGCCGTTACAAGCGCTGACGATGAGGATAAGGGGATAGACGTCCACATATTCCTTAGGTCGCTAGAGAGTGCCCATTACCACCTTTACGAGAAGCTGTTTGACTGTTTTATTAAGGGATACGCATCCATCGTGGGAAGCAGCGGCGCGGAACGTGTCATTGCCAAGGTGCGTGAGATAAGGCTTAGAGGACGCTATGTAGAGGAGCGTAGAGCTAGGAAGAGGTGAGGATAGGGGTGGTGAAGCTGCCATTCATCACGCGAAATCCTAATAAGGTTATGGAAGCCAACGCTGTTCTGAGCCGCTATGGCATAGAACTCGTACCTGCAGACCTCAAGAAAGTAGAGCTCCAGTCAAATAGGCTTGAAAAGATAGCGGCATTTGCAGCGAAGCTCGCATATAGGAAGCTTAGGAAACCCGTTGTTGTAGAGGACTCGGGGCTCTTCATAGATGCCCTATCGGGCTTCCCAGGACCTTACAGCAGCTATGTCTACAAAACCATAGGGCTCCACGGGGTACTGAAGCTTATGGAGGGTGTAGAGAATAGGTCAGCGAGATTCAAGGCGGTCGTAGCCCTTGCATACCGAGGAGGTGTCGAGATCTTCACGGGGGTCGTCCATGGAAGGATAGCACATGAGGCAAGGGGGTCAGCAGGCTTCGGTTTTGACCCCATATTCATTCCGCAGGGGTTCAGCAGGACTTTTGCTGAGCTAGGCCCTGGGGTTAAGAATAAGGTGAGTCATAGGGCCAAGGCTTTTGAAAAGCTTGGTCAGTGGCTCCAGCACAATATAGATAAACTTATACCCGAGCTCTGAAGTAAAGCGGGTATAGCGGAGCTGCTATCGGGTGATGCGTGGTGAATAAGCGTAGGGAGAAGGGGCAGTCCCATTCAACAAGACCCGTAAGGGTAGGACCACCGAAATGGGTCCGGTATAGCCCTGAGGAGATCGAGGCTCTGATAGTCGAGCTCGCCAAGATGGGCTACATGCCCTCAATGATAGGGATAATCCTTCGCGATCAGTACGGCATACCCCTCGTAAAGTCAGTTCTTGGAGTTAAGCTGACTAAGGTGCTGGAGAAGTACAACTTAGCGCCACCGGTACCCGAGGACCTCCTTAGGCTGATGATGCGCGCCGTGAACCTGAGAAGGCATCTAGAAGAGCACCCCAAGGACTTTGCGAGCAAGCGCGGTCTGATAGAGATTGAGTCCAAGATCAGGAGGTTGGTCAAGTACTACAAGAGGGTAGGGAAGCTGCCACCCGATTGGGAGTACGACCCGGAGAAGGCGCGCGTACTAGTATCGCAGTTCTATGGCCAGGTGCTTGTCGGTAGCGGTATGGGCTACTCAGCAGAGAGCTATGGCGGTAGTGAGGAGAGCGGTGGTCAGGGCTAAGAACGTGTTTAGGAGTGTTGAGATGTGCTGATATCATTTAAGGAGCTCTACACGCTCATTAAGAACGCGGGATCTGCGGCTATAGTCTACGGGGGTTCTCTAGACTCAGCTATTGCCGCATCCCTTCTCATGCGCATACTGTCAAGAGAGGGTATAACGGTATTCACAGCCCCGTTCTATAAGGCTGAGCCTACTGAGCGCATACCCACGATCACGATAGGGCTTAGGGTGAGAAGATCAGCCCTGAAGTCCTCTATGAACATATTCGAGCTTGAGGATGCGGTTGATGTGAAGCGCGAGGAGCTAGGTCTAGAGATACGGAGGCCAGTATGCCCAGCGCTTGTGAAGGCACTGGAGGAGCTATGGGTTGTGACGCGTGAGCTCAAGCTCCTCGCGCTCACAGCAGCGTTCTCTGTACTTACCCAGGGCTCTGTATACGATGCAGATCCGTCTGAGGAACTCGGAGACTTCGTCAAGGCACTCGCTGAGGAGGGTGTGGTGGAGGTTGTCGAGACCCTTAGACTATTTGGTTATCCCCAGCGCGAGCTTGCTGAGGCGCTGTGCACAACACTAGACCCCTACATACCCGGTGTCTACGGGAATAGAAGGGCATCTGCAGAGGTCCTGGAGAAGGTAGGGATTTCCCCAGGGGCTGTGATGAGTGAGGAGCAGCGGGCAAAGCTTGTGCAGGTGCTGAGGGAGTACATGGCAAGGGGTTATAGAAGAGAGCCTCCAGATGTCATAGGTAAGAAGCTCGTTGTTCGAGGCGGGGTGCTTCAGGGCGATATCTATGAGTACTTCTACTCAATGCTTGTGTTAGCGGACCTCTCAGGTCTAGAGCTTGTGGCCTCTATAGCCACGGCAACAGAGTTCGCGGAGGTGGTACCCCTATACCTACGGGAGGTCAGCAGCAGAGTAGCCTCGTTCATCGAAGGGGTCATAAGGGGGGAGTACATACCGCGCAGGTACAGCTCTAGGACAAAGAGGATCGCCGTCTTTAGAGCAGACGAGCTAATTCCCGTATCAGTAGTATCACGCGTACTGAGGTTCATGGGCTTCGTAGATGGGGTGATGGTATTAGAGGTGCCTGGACTGGGTTACGCCGTGAGTGCTGAGAGCCTAGATCCCTCATGGCCTTCGCGTATCTACGAAGAGGATGCTGAGGTTCGGGGTGGCGTAGCGGTATTCAAGGAGTTAGAGGCTGTAGTTAGAAATGTCCGGGAGTAGAGCGATTAGCATTGTGAGGAGGCTTGAGATACGCTTAGAGCTGCCCCTAGGCAGTCCCAAGCTATGCAACTCCATCCTCTCCGCACTCAATCCAGATAACAGGTCTGTACCGCCAGGCCAAGTACTAATCAATAGTTGCGAGGAGGGCTTGCTCGTAGCAGTGCTAAGGGGTGACGTAGAGAGCTCCAGAGATATACTCACGCTGAGGAATACCACGGACGATTACCTAGAGCATCTCCAAACTGCTTTACGGGTTCTTCTAAGCGTAGAATCTTAGACTTTTAAGCCTGCTCAAGCAAGTTGGTCTAGGCTCGGTGGGGATAGGGATGCCTGCGAAGACGCAGAAGTTCAAGCTAACGGGTAAGGAGCGCTGGAGGATGAAGAAGTGGTACACAGTAGTAGCACCCCCCGTCTTTGGTAGCATACCCATAGCCTTAACACCTGCTGATGAGCCCTGGAAGCTTCTAGGGCGGGTTGTTGAGACTACGCTATTCGACCTCACCGGTGATATCACCCAGGTCCATGTACACCTATTCTTCCAGATCTACAAGGTTGAAGGGGAGCAGGCGTACACCCGGTTCAAGGGACACGAGCTTGCCAGGGACTACGTGAGGAGCTTAACGAGGAGAAAGAGCAGCAAAATAACGGCTATAGTTAATGTGGAGACTAAGGATGGCTATAGGCTCAGGATAACAGGGATCACCTGGACAACCTATAGGTGTAAGACCTCGCAGAAGAGGGCTATAAGAAAGATCATGATGGATCTGATAACGAAGACCGCGGCTGAGAAGACTCTTGACGAGCTAATAGTCGCCATGATCTTTGGTGAGCTTCCACAGGCCATATTCCAGGAGGCTAAGAAGATATACCCGCTTAGAAAAGTCGAGATATACAAGTCCAAGCTGCTAGCAATTCCAACACCTGAAGGGCCTAAGAAGGCAGTTATAGTACCTGTACCCGGCATTACGGACGCATCTCAGCTAGTATAATGACGTTATGCTTAGGAACTGGCTGCTGCACTTATCCAAGACCACAGCTGCGCAATGCCTATTTCTACAGCTTCAAACTACAGAGCGAGCTAGGTGTAGACCTTGAAAGGTGTTATACTAGCAGCAGGAGTGGGTAAGAGACTTAGACCCCTAACAGAGACGAAGCCCAAGGTTCTGATGCCTGTCCTTGGAAGGAGGCTCATCGAGTACCCCCTCGAGTTCCTGAGGAACCTAGGTGTTGACGAGGTCGTGGTTGTAGTGGGCTACATGGCTGAGGAGGTGAGCAGGTTCGTAT
>QMWY01000001.1 GCA_003661865.1 Thermoprotei archaeon | reverse complement strand
GACCGCGAGCGGGGCACAGGACATGCTGTTAAGGGGGCGCTTAGGTAAATAGGAGGTGAGGACGCTGTCGGAGTCTATGGGGACCTATTCATGGACCCTGCAGCGTCTAAGAGGCTTGCCAAGGCTATGGAGCTTGGTAGGGGGAGGGAGGTCGTCTTAGGGGTTGTTGAGGTTAATGATGTATCCCGGTATGCACGTGTGGTCGTCGAGTCCGGACGTGTTAAGGAACTTGTTGAGAAGCCTGCAGAGCGAGGCCCAGGTCTTGCTAATGCGGGCGTCTACTACGTTCCGGGAAAGTACCTCGAGCTCGTTGAGGAACTAGAGCTGTCTCCTCGTGGCGAGTACGAGTTTACAGACGTAATTGTGAATGTGATTAGGCGTGGAGAGGTTGTCAGGGTGTTTAACCTCGGAGCTGATGAGTGGATGGATGTAGGGGTGCCGTGGCTAGTGATAGAGGTTAACAAACTTGCCCTGGCTAAGTGGGGCGGGAGGAGTGTACGTGGGGAGGTTGAGGGTACCGCAACGGTTAAGGGCCCCGTGATCGTGGAGGAGGGGGCTAGGATCAGAGGTGGCAGCTACATCGAGGGTCCTGCCTACATAGGCGAGGATGCTGATATAGGGCCGAACTCCTACATCAGGCCCTACTCCGTCATAGGCCGTGGGTGCCGCATAGGCTTCTCGGTCGAGGTAAAGGAGAGTGTTGTGTTCGAGGAGGCTCACGCGGCACACCTAGCGTATATAGGAGACAGCGTGGTCGGAGAGCACGTTAACCTTGGCGCAGGTACCATACTCGCAAACCTGAGATTCGATGAGAGAAATGTAAAGGTCAGCATCGAGGGTAAGCGGGTGGATAGCGGTAGGAGAAAACTCGGTGCGATAATAGGAGGGTACGTGAAGACAGGTGTGAACGTCTCGATAATGCCTGGTGTAAAGATAGGCTCTTACGCAATCATATATCCCGGCGTCAGGGTATTCAGAGACGTTCCCAGCAGGGCAACTGTTGAGCACGACTGGCTATAGCGTAACCGGCATAGCGCAAACACGGAAATCGTTTATATCCCCCCACTGGAGAGAGTTGTGATGGCTCTGTGCGGCGGTCGTCTAGCCTGGTCTAGGACGCCGGCCTGCCACGCCGGAGATCCCGGGTTCAAATCCCGGCCGCCGCACCAAACAATAGACGGATACCCAACACCTCCCCAACGCCCAGCAGGGAACGCTGCACGTATTGTAGCAACAGCTTTACGCGCTGCGTTACCGCCTATACTAGGTGCCTTCTAACCTGTTCAAGTCTAGAGATCAGGTCATTACGGCTGCGCAGGTCTAGCAGGAACTTCTCGAGGTCCTCTAGAACCTTCCTCATGATATCTATCTTTCGCCTCAGGCCTGGAACGAGGGCGTCAGGGTACTCGGATAAGGGCTGTATAGCCATGAATATGTGCTCTGCTATGCGTAGTAGCTCATCTGCTTCGTTGAATCTCTTTTCCCGTATGAGCTTCAGGATATAGCGCTTGATCTCACCGATGAAGTCACATAGCCCCTGGAGGTATGGGATGTAATGCACCTCTAGCTCCTCTGGCGATACTAGACTCCTCTTCGCCACTACATGGTATAGCAGCTCTGCCTCTACGAACTCGGCTAGCGCGTTATACACAAGACCCGTGTACATAAGCTCTGGATGTGGCTTGGCAACACGCTTAACCTTTTCAACAATACTTTCAAGTTCCTTAAGTACAGCAGCTGCTCTATCCATCGCCCCTTGAAGTACGGAATTTACGACGCTTCGCGATAGCCTCACCACATCGCGTGTTAACCTGATGATCTCTTCCCGGGCGCTGTCCTTCTCTGTAAGCACCTGAGCTATGCTATTTATGATGCGGTTTATCACCTCCTCTGCTCCGCCCATAGCACGTCTCCGTAGGTAGTGACAAAAGCTCTGGGCTATAAGGCGAAGCTCTGTGGCCCCCGCAGAGAACCCGCACGCATGGTCGCGTAACGCTCATCCACTTATGCGGGCCGGCGCTGGGGGCCATTAGTGCTATTTACATACGGGGGCGTTAAAGCATTCATGCCCTAGCGTCAATCAGGTTTTTATCCGGAGTTACGTCTTAGTAAGAGGTGAACGCTTTTGCCTAGAGTATCTGTAAAGCTCGTTACCTGGGAGGAGATAGTCGAGTGGAGTTGGGGTTTAGCTGAGAAGATCAGGCAGAGCGGCTACAAACCCGATATAGTTATAGCGATAGCACGTGGAGGCTACGTACCTGCGAGGCTGATATGCGACTTCCTAGGTATAGAAAACCTGGTTTCTATACAGTCACAGCACTGGGTAGAGGCTGCTGCTAAGGGAGAGAGAGCGATAATAAAGTTCGAGTACATGATCGACCTTCGCGGCCTCAAGGCTCTGCTCGTAGATGATATTGTTGATACTGGAGAGTCCGTGATACTGGCTAAGAAGTTTATCGAGGAGAAGTGGCGTCCGGATGAGCTGCGCGTTGCCGTTCTCCAGTGGATATCCCCTGTCGCTAAGTTCAGACCCGATTACTTCTATATCGAGGTTAAGGACTGGGTGTGGTTCCAGTACCCGTGGACTAGGCTGGAGGACGTTACACAGTTCATTAAGCGCATGGTTAGCACAGAGCTCAAGGAGAAAGGGAGGCGTAGATGGAGCTACGACGAGATCAAGAAGGGGTTTAGGGAGTGGTACGGTATAGAGGTTGATGAGAGGTACTACAGAAGGGCTGTTGAGAATCTCGTGGAGCTTGGGCTGCTGGTGCGTGAAGAGGGTGATGTGTACCTAGTTAAGGAGCAGTGACAGTGCCGTTACAGGTGATGAGTAGCACGGGTCCCGAGCGTGGTGATGAATCGGTTCTCGGCTGATGTTTGCTATGGGGAGCTCAGGCGTTGTCCTTTCCTAGAAGTATTCCTTAGCAAGCCCCAGCTGGTGCTGGTCTACGGTGAGGCGGCTAGCGGAAAAACAAATCTATGCTTAGCCTTGCTCAAGCTCTTCTCAAGGTGTCTAGGACCTGCTGTGTACATAAGCACTGAGGGGAGTGCGTATGCAGATAGAGTTACTGAGCTAGGGATCGAGGAAGGGCATGCCTACTTCGCAGAGGCGATATCGGCTGAGCACCTTCTAGACCTGTTAACACTGATTCTTGTAGAAGGCCCTGTGCCTATGCTTCTGGTTGTGGATAGTGTCAACAGGTTTTATAGGATGGGAGCAGGCACCTTCGAGAACCTAAGACTGTTCCTTTCGACACTAGCGCTTCTACGTAAGATCTCGGAGGAGTACGACGCCTGTGTTGTGGTAACTGCACAGGTACGAGAGGGTGCTGAGGATATAGAGCCCAGCGGTTTCAAGTACCTCCTTCAGTGGGTTGATGGTGTTGCGAGGCTAAGCACGGTATCTGCATCAGTTAAGGAATTGGTTGTTGAGAGACCGGGTAAGGCTAGAAAAAGATTTATCATAACGCGCAGCGGTCTCATCTGGACCTAGTACTGGCAAGCCTCCTGATAAGGTCTCCGTACTTCGCCAACACCCTGTAGTGCACGAAGCGATCCTCGGGCGAGAAACGGTGTGGATGTGCGGAGACCGTCCTTGCACCACATACGGGACAGACATCACTTAACGTGTATCTCCCGCAGCGAGGGCACTTCCTCATAAGCCACCTCAAGCCTATGCACGCCCAACCTCTGTTCTCGTGAAGCTGTAATTCTCAAGGCCTAGCTCCTTAACCAGTCTCTCTGCTGTGTTAAGAACCTTCTTAAGGTACTTCTCAGCGGTCTTGTAATCTATAGAGGTTATCTCGATTACATACCTTGGCGCGCCTATTGTGTAGATCTTTATACTTGTATGCTTATTGGGAGGCTTGACACTGCCTAGCTTCTTGAGGAACTCCTTTATCCTTAGAACGCCGTCAGGTGCTAAGCTCTGGACAGTTACAACTCCACGAATCTTGATCCGCTTTATCTCTATGTGCCTAAGCGCCTCCTCGTAAACTATCTTGACCCAGTCATCACTTAGGCCAGCGTCCTTAAGAACGCCTGGGCCCTGAATAACCGCCTGCTCCAGCAGGGATAAGACATCTGCGAACTTCTTACGTAGCTTCTCCCACACTTCCCTCCGCGCCTCTTCTAAGGACCTCCCCGCTTTCTTAGCAGCAAGCTCAATTATCTTCTGGGCCCTTTGGTCACGCTTCCACCTCATCATCTTAGCGCGGCGCTCGCCATCCGTTACCCTTTTGAGCGATATATCGATCTGCGGAGGCCTCTTCCTCTTATCAACCCTTATCACCTTGCCTACGACTATCTGACCTTCCCTCAGAAGATCGCGTATGTTTCTAACCCACCTCGTCGAGACCTCGCTCCAGGGTATGAATGCTGACAGGTTCTCAAACTCCTCAAGAGTTGTGTAGGCGCCGTACTCAAACACCTTCGTGATCCTAGCCACGACTAGGTCTCCTGCCTCTGGCAGGTCCTTACGTTTGAATATCAGGGATGACAAGATGCCCACCCTTAACTGGTGGTAGCATGTAGCCTTAAAGAATCTAAAAATCGCTGTTGCACTGCTCAGCCAAGAATCTTCACTATCTCTCCGAGGATCTTGGCCTTACCGCCCGTGGGCTTCATGAGCAGTGTTCCGCAGACAAGACATCGCACTGGAAAGGTTGCGTGGTCGAACACTACCTGCTCATTACCGCAATTCGGACACTTTACGCGCACGAACCTGCTCTTAGGCTCTGGTATGAGTATCTTCCTCTTCTTAACCAAGGCGCTCACCCAACTAGCTCAGCCTTCTTGAGCCTGATCCCGCGTCTATGCTGTATGTATCCGCACTGTGTACACCTGAGCTTGAGAACGACCTTCTTGGTCACCTTAGCGAACCTCTTCTGCTCAGGCTTACGCTTAGAGCCGTACCCCTCCTGCTTCCTCAGATAGCGCCGCTGACCCTCAGCCAGCGTCCTTCTCTTACCGTGCTTGTATATCGTCACTGTATGTATGGTGTGCGTGCGACATCGAGGGCAGTAGGTCCTTATGGTCTTCGGGATCTTCACTAGCCACACCGTAACCAATCGGTGTAGAATAGGTTTAAAGCCTTATCTTTTCAAGAAGCCCTGGTATCCGCAGCACCCTTACAAGCCCGAGTGAGCTAAGTAGAACAGCGTCCTCCAAGGGAATGA
The DNA here is from genome assembly GCA_003661865.1 of Thermoprotei archaeon. Taxonomy (GTDB): domain Archaea; phylum Thermoproteota; class Thermoprotei_A; order Sulfolobales; family Ignisphaeraceae; genus QMWT01. The sequence goes on along the minus strand of QMWY01000001.1, from coordinate 25,521 downwards.
AGGTGTTGTACCCCCTCGGATACTTCTTGCCCTTGTACTCAAAACTCCTCACGATCTCTATGTACACATTGCGCTCTGAGTCGCTGATCGAAGTTAGCAAAGCCTCGTAGTACTCTCTGATGATCTCTGACACCCTCTTCAGGAACGAGGCATCAACACCCTCTCCCTCTGCGCCATGCCAAGGAACCCTAGAGTTATGAAGAACAGTGATCAGTTCCTTGACGATGCTGAAGAAGCGCGTGCACACGCCCTCTATAGCCCCGGGCCTAGAACACCAGAGGAGCATAGCTGTTATGCTTCTGCCGAGTTCGCGAACCTCCTCCTTCGTTAATACGGGCATACATCCCTCTACTACGGACTTTACGATGCTTAGCCAGCTCAACCCTAGTCGACCTCTACAACCTCCACTAAACCCTTAAGTGCTAAGAACACACCCCTCGCACCATCAATCTTCATTAGCTCGCCTCTTCGAAGCCTCACTACCTCACCTAGGACCTCTAGAGGGCCTATTGAAATTCTTGCCCGAACTCTCAGGGTTAGCCCGGCAAAGGGTGATAAGCTCTCATCTAGTACGAAGTCCTGAAGCTCATTCGGGCTAAGAGGCTTTACCAAGAGCCCCGCCTTGCCGTTCAAGCTCCCGGGCATCCTAACTAGACGTGAAAGGTCTAGAAGAACCTTTTCATCGACATATATGCGCATAGCATACACAGCCTCTTCAATCAACTTGTTTATAGCCTCTGCGTGGGCTACGAGCCTAGAGGGATCGATCGTGTGGGGCCTCCCTTCAACGAAGAGGGCTATGTCGCGCACTCTTAAATGTGATGCTAAGTACTTAGCTATACGCCTCCTCCACCCGCCCTCCACAATGCGTGGAGGCGGTCTTACGTAGATCCGTCTACGCCTCTTCACATGTGTAACCACCAGGTCTTCAAGCAGCACCCCTTCGCCTAGCAAGTACTGCAGGATTTCCCGCCTTGCTTCACTACCCATCTTAGCCACGTCGTCGGGTAGCATTACGTGTATGTGAAAGCCCCGATGACCTGAGAATGTTATGGTCATGTTCTTATGGCCCAAGTCCTCACGGATCACGTCTACCAGCAACAGGGCCTGGTGAGCGGCTCGCTGAATGCATTTTTCCGGTATGAAAACCTGTTTGATAGGCTTCGCACCACAGTGCTGGCATTTATCGACGGGCTCAGTATACGCGGCTCCGCATTCAGGGCATAGATAGTATGTCACGGCTTCCTCCTCGCATCCTGGGATGTGATCAGCATCTATATCGAATACAAGGTCCGTTCCTATACGCCCCTTCTCCTCCATACTTGTGCGTGTGGGGTCTAGGTAGCGCGCCGCTGAGAAGTATGCGTGGAGGGGAGTATGCTGTACTAGGTAGCTCCTCAGCTCAGATTCGCTGATGAAGGACTTGTGCCTTACGTAAGTTGAGGAGCCGAAGAGCTGGAAGGCGAACTCCCTTAGCTGAAAATCCGGGGGTAGCAGTAGCTCTGCCCTTGTGTAGTACTCGCGGAATAACGTTCTCAATACCGTGCTGCTCTTAGTGCTACGCTTACTCAACCCTAGGCGCCACATAAGCTTTTAGCTGCGCACCCGAAGAGAGCTCCATATCTATCTCTATGGGCATTTCAGGCCCTAGCTTGACCGTGACCATGTCGGCAAGCTTAGCTATGTTTCCCAACAGCTCTATGTATTCAAGGGAGTAGTTGTTGACGATCTCCTCATCGGGAGGCTGGTAGTCAACAAGTGTCCCTGTAGCTGTCGAGAACTCGAACTCCACCTCGCCAAGGTCGGAAACACTCGCAAGCCGAATACTCTCCTTATCGGCGGTAATCCTGAGGGTCTCTCCGGCTTTTGCCAGTATCGATATGGCTGTTGCGAAAACGGGGCCCACGATCTTCGCGTAGCTGTTCAGCTCTAGACTAAGCTCAGGGATCTCCTCAAACTTCTGCGATAGCAAGGGCATTATGAAGTACCTTTCAACACCTCCTTTAGATACGAGACCTAGGGTTAGTCTAGTACCGTCGCTCTCAAGATACAGCTTGTCGTTGCGTGTCGCCCTCCTCAGAACCTTTGCTGCAAGTTCTAGGTTTATGGTTATAAGCTCCTCCTTCTTAACATTGTAGCTATCGAATGCTGTCTTAGGTATGGAGAAGTCCACGAGTATCACATGGCTGGGATCCATAGCTTTGATCCTGAGCCCTTCCTCCGGATGGAGCCGTATACCTACGACATCGAGGAACTCGGAGAGTCCCCTCAGCACATACCTCCAGAGCCTAGCATCAGCAAAGTATAAGCTCAGCACCGCTACCTCACCTCTCCCTACATCATCTCTCGATAACAAGCTTTTATTAGTAGTGAGGTGCGCAGCGTTTAAGCAATGAGCCATATAGAGGTGTTGTGGTGGGTGAAGCCATGCTTCTGGAAGATGTCGCACGCATAGACTCCAAGGGGCGGATCACGATACCTGCCCACATAAGGATCGCAATGGGTATTAATGAGGGTGATGTGGTCAGGCTGATCGCGGATCCTGATGCAGGGCTTATCGTGGTGGCAGTGGGCGAGGTCTTTGAGAGTATCGAGGTGGTAGAATTCCAGCTAGACTCAGTAGAAGCGCTGTCTCGTATCACGGTGGCTATAGAAGCGCACATCCTATTGAGCCTGCGATGCTCAGCGGTGAGAAGGGATGCTATTAGGTGCAGAGTCACTATTAAGGGGGGTAGTGCTGATAGAGTTGTCGATGCTGTGAAGAGCGTAGGGGGCCAGGTATTAGGGGTAAGGGTCGATACGCTTGCATCTCTATATGGGGTTCGGGCTCTACCAAGTGCTGGGAAGACCCCTATCGATGGGTGAAGCACCTGTATACCTCTTAAGGACTCCATGCTCGAACATCCTAGTGAACACTGGCCGTGCTGATGAAGTCGAGATCCTCATGAGGAACTTGCTAGAGCTAGGTGTAGGCATTAGTGAGGTTAGCTATGCCATACTAACAGTGCCGTCAGGGGAGGCTGCAGGCTCCTGCAGAATTCTCAGGGAACTTAACCCTAACCTCTTAACAGTTGCCTCGGTAGTGAATGCACGTGCTTTTAGGGAGGGGGGTAAGGGGCTGGATCCCTGCCCCATATCTATAGAGGTTCGTGAGCAGTATCAGCTTGATGAATGCAGCGGTGTAAGCGTGTTCTTCAATGCTGTGGATACGGCCGTAGCTGCGTTTGGAGAAGGCTGGGGTGTGGCCATCCTTAGTGTTGGCGGCGCGGCGTCTAGCACTATACCACGGGATTTAGTTAAGGAGGTTCTGAGTAGGGGTGTGGGCAGACTCCTTCTATGTTCAGCAGCCGAACCCGGCTGCCTACACCTTAAAGCTTCGGAGCTCCGCCTAGGTACTAAAGGGGGGTAGCCGGTGCCTTTAGTTGTGGTTGGCTGCTGCGGCTTCCCGGTTTCTAGAAGTAGGTACTTCTCAAGGCTGAGAGCTGTTGAGCTTCAGAATACCTTCTACAACAACCCTAGCGTTGAAGAGGCTGTAAGGCTACGCAGCTCTCTACCCGATGGTGCGATAGTAACTATCAAGGCATGGCAGGCATTAACACACTCTCCTCGAAGTCCCACTTGGAGGCGTATGAAGCGTCAGTTTTCGAAAAAGGTGCTGAACGGGATAGGTATGCTTAGACCAACTGATGAGAACAGGGGGTTGTGGAGAGAGGTTAGGGAGGTTGCTAAAGCATTAAGGGCCGAGTTCATAGTGTTTCAAACCCCGCCGAGCTTTGGCTACTCTCAAGAGCATTACGAGAATGCGCTGAGGTTCTTCTGCGAGATCGTTAGTGACTCCCCAGCACCTATTGGTTGGGAGCCTCGGGGTACATGGCATGAGAATCCTAAGGCTATTAAGGATATAGCAGAGCGGTGCAGGGTCATCCACGTTGTTGACATCCTTAGAAGAGAACCCGTAATGTTTGATGGTCAGGACATAGCGTACATACGGCTTCACGGTCTTGGAGGGAAGGGCGAGGTTAACTACCGCTACAAGTACACGGATAGCGACCTAGAAACCCTTGCCTCTAAAGTTAGGAGGCTTATAGATGCTGGCATAGGCAAGGTGTACGTGTTCTTCAATAACATATACATGTTTGACGATGCGCTGAGGTTCAAAGAGGTCATCTCAAAGGTTTGTAATGAGATTGGCTGCGAAGTTGTCTAGGCCCTAGGAGCTATCCAGAGAACGACCCTTCCACCTCCTCCTATGTCCAGAACGGCTTTCAGGGGTTTCTCGGGACCGAATGAGATCGTAACCTCATCCGCTAGGTCGAGGACCTTTGCCAGGATCTTGAGGTGATCTATACCGTACTTAACGCTAACTGAGCTGGCAAGCGATTCGAGATAGGTAAGAGGCTTGAACTGCTTAAGCTCTGTCCTGTACTCGGTTAGCTCACCGAACGACGAGATCTTTATGGATGAGGAATCGGAGGTGTACTGGAAGAGTACCTCATCGCCTACTAACGTAGCATCCTTTATTATGCTCGCTAGCTCGTCTGAAGGAAGCCTAGCTGTAACCTCTAGCTCTACCCCTAACTCACCTATCCTTTCATAGACGGTCTCACGAAGCTCGACCGTGTACTCCCGCTCTATACTACTCCTCACATCCACTATCCTGATCCTCAGCTCGCGTCCACCCCCATATTCGAAAATCACCTTGTCTTTCTTCGTCGCGCGCTTAAAGGCGCGGGTGAACTCGTCCTTATCAGCGACTATGCTCACCTCCTCAGAAACGTTGTACACTTCGAAAGTCGTTGCTGGGAGCTCTGCTAGTATCATCACGGACTTATCGGGGCTGAGCCCTTCTATAACGAGAGAGTCGGGTGTAAATATCAGCGGGATCTCGTCGAGTACCGCTGAGCTGGCCTGCGCGATCTTTTTCATGTTAGCGCCTATGGGATAAACAGCTCTTATACTCACACCTCTACACCTTCGTTAAGAGTTTTTAAGGTTGAGGTATTATAAACATTGAGAGGCATTATTCTGGTGGTGATGTGTGGCGAAGGCACGCCTCCGCAAGGTTATAGGGGGGTACGTTACTGTAACGCTTCCTCCTGAGAACGCTATAGAGCTGATAGAGAAGCTTCGTGAAAGACTCGGTCGTGGAGGAGAGGATGTTGAGGACGCTTTAAGGATAATAAGGAATTTCGACACCTTCTATGAGTTCATGAGGAAGAAGTTCAAGGAGTTCCTGTACCCTAAGAAGAGCGTGTCCGATATGATAAAGGGTAATGTGATCGTGGATAAGGTGAAGCTTATTAAGAATGGCGAGAAGCTCGTTACGATAGTTTTCGATAGATCGGTAGAGGATAGGGTGGTTGAGGAAACAATTAGAGATATGGGGTTAGATTTGGTCGTTGAAGAATGACGTTACATGATCAGCAATAAAACTTTGTTACCTTCTCCTAGATCTGCGCCTCCTCCTGCGCCTCCTAACCTCCGTCGCTGGAGGCGAGATCTCGTTAAACAGCTCTCTCGCTTTATCAACGCTTATCTCCCCGCGTACGAGCTTGTCCCAGATCTCTGACTTCTTAAGCATCAAGTCGATCTCGCTGGGGCTCATCTCACCGAGCTCTATAGGCTCCTCAGCGAAGTATTCCTCTGCTGCGCTACTCTCTTCAGCAACACCGCTTTCCTCTTGCTCTTCGGCGGTGATGATCTCCTTCTCCTCACCCACGCTTAGGGCACCTCCCTTAGTGATCTCACAACCGATTCGCTAGATAGTGACTAGAATTATTTTTGTTTATTCTTCCCGGGGGTTATCTATATTGTGCTTGGTATGCGGTAATGCTAGGAGCGCGAGCGGCACCGTATAAGGGATTGAACCCCCTATCAGAATGTAACCAATAATCCTTGCAACCCCCCTCGGTACTGTTAAAAGTGCTACTATAGTATTCAGCACGTAGCCAGCTGCATACAGGTTGATAGATGGAACTATGGCGAGCTGCACATATGCGAGGAGCCATGCTCCGCCACTCAGAAGCGCATAGCCCATAGACTGAACAAGGCCTAAGGGATTATTACAGTACTCTTCTATAGAATCCTTAGCATTGCGAGGAAGCGTGCGTATACTTGCAAGCAGAGCATCTCTAGTAAAGGCATTGCGTCCCTCCCATACTGCCTGGACCAAGAGTAGGAACGGGATTAACATTAGTAGGTGGTGATTCTGAGCGTACGTAGATACTGATAACAGTACCGCTGATGCTGTCAAGGGTCCTGCTGTGCGAGCTAGAGCCATTGCTGACAGTAGTGATAGCATGAGGAGGATAAGTGAGGTTGTAGAGAAGAACGCATACGGATAAACACTACGCGATATGAGGATCGCTAATAGCAGGAGAATTGTTGTGTACAGCGCTGCTACCAGCCCCTCATGCATAGGTGAATACCCTTGTATTGGGCTCTAAGCCAATGTTTAGTTATTAAGGTATCTAGGTATTCAGGAGTAGCTAGGGTACATGGGTTAATGCATGCAAAGCTCGAAGAGTGCTGGCGTGAGCTCCAGCTCCATCCGCAGGTCCTAGAGGCCCTGCTTAAGTTTGGCTATGAAAGGCCTACTCTTGTTCAGCGCTTAGCAATACCACGCATTCTTAAAACTAGAAGGCATGTGTTAATCATGGCACCTACTGGCAGCGGCAAAACTGAAGCTGCTATGCTACCGATACTCTCAAGGGTTCTTGAGCAGGGTGTTGTTGATGGAAGAACCTACGTGATTTACGTAACCCCTCTCAGGGCCCTTAATCGCGATCTATTAAAAAGGATGGAGAGGCTATGCGGGTTCCTAGGCCTTAGGATAGGTGTTATACACGGTGATACACCCCAACATCAGAGGAGGAGGTATAAGGTCAAGCCTCCTCACATAATCATCACAACGCCCGAGAGCCTCCAGTACATTTTGGTAAGCGAGTCCTATCGAAAGGCGTTGAGCGAGCTCAGATACGTTATTGTGGATGAGGCGCAGGAGGTGCCTACGAGCAAGCGTGGTGCTGAGCTCGTAGTAGCGCTCGAGAGGCTACGCATTTATACCAGACGCGGTTTTCAGAGGGTCGCTCTCTCCGCCGCCTACAGCGACCCCCGTGAACTTGCTGAGTTCATCTTTGGTCCTATGCGCCCATACGAGGTAGTAGACGTTACTCAGCAGAAGAGGATCACTCTGCACGTTGATGGTGGGGGCGAGGGAGGGGGCTACGTTGAGGGTCTAAGCGAGGGCGACATCGCGATGGGTCTAGACATCCTTATAGATGTGTTGAGAGAAGTGCTGAAGAGCGCTAGGCAGGTGCTGGTATTCGTTAATACGCGCGATACCGCTGAGTACCTAGGCGTTAAGCTGAGCCAGGCCTTAGGGGTTCCCATAGGCGTTCACCATGGCTCTCTATCGCGGAGTGTTCGTGAGCGTATCGAGGAGGAGTTCAAGCGGGGCGAGCTAAGGGTGTTAGTAGCTACGTCGAGTCTTGAACTTGGCATAGATATTGGTGGTGTGGATGTAGTAGTGCAGTTCAACTCTCCACGTCAAGCACTAAGGCTGATACAGCGTGTTGGTAGATCAGGGCATCGTGAGGGCGAGTCTTCTAGAGGGGTCGTGATCGCTCCTCGGAGCCTTGTAGAAGCTGTGGAGTCCATGGTGATCGCCAGGAGAACGCTGGCTCTACAGCTAGAGAAGGAGCCCGTGGTTACTAACCCCTTAGATGTCCTAGTACACCAAGTTGTAGGCATAGCTCTTGAAAGAGGTCGTGTAGGCATTGAGGAGATCTATGCTCTGCTTAGAAGGTCAGCGCCCTTCGCATACTTAACCATGGAGGAGCTTGAGAAGGTTATAGATTTCGCTAACTCTATAGGTCTGGTGAGGCGTAGCGGTGATGAGATCACGCCTACCGTACGTGGGAGAATATACTACTACACCACTACGATGATCGTTGAGGGAAGGCAATTCATAGCTCGCTCAGCGGTGAGCGGCGATAAGGTGGCTAACCTAGATGAGGAGTTCGTAGCGACCATTGCTGATGGCGACACGGTCGTCTTGAGCGGTAGGCTCTGGAATGTTGTTGGAGTTGATGAGGAGCAGGGGGTTGTCTATGTAGAGCCCATAACAAGGATTGAGAATGCGCGCCTGCCCAAGTGGGTAGGCGAAATGATCCCTGTAAGCCTTAAGGTGGCGCGCGAGGTCTGCTCAGTATTTAGACGCCTGGCTGGTGCGCCTAGCGAGAAAGAGGCAGAGAAGATACTCTCGATGTATCCCGTATCGGATAGGTTACGGAAGTGGATTATCGAGGGAGTCATGTCTATAGTCAGGAAGGGGTACGGCGTTCCTGACGATAGGAAGGTGGTGGCCGAGATATGGAGACGTGGTAGTAGAACCATTGCCGTTATCTACACGTGCTTGGGGTCGAGAGGCTCAGAAGCGTTTGCACAGCTACTAGCCGATATGATCCAGGAGGAGTTCGGCGTTGCAGTTGCCTTCAAAAGCTTCCCTATAGCTGTGGTGGTAGAGGTTGACCGCGTGCTTCATCCAGAGGCGCTATCGGCGCTGATCGAGAAGATTGCTACGCTAAGCGATGAAGAGCTATACTTAAGAGCCGTCCGCGCCGTCAAGAAAACGCCCATGTTTAAATGGAGGGTGCTTGCAGTTGCGAAGAGAATGGGTATAGTATCGAAGGATACTAGCCTAAGAGAGCTTCGACGCGTCTACAAGGTCCTTAAAGGCACCATAGTTGAGGAAGAGGCTATAAGAGAGGCGATGCGCGATAAGCTCGACATACTAGGACTCAAGGAGTACCTACGCAGGATCTCACGCACAAAGGGCACGTTACGCATAGAGGTAAGAGTTGTTCCTCAGTCCTCCCCCCTCGCCCAAGAGCTGTTAGCGATCTCCGGGCTGAGTGAGCGCTTCGTACAGAGCTCATTGCCCATGAAGACAATTCTAGAGCTCGTAAAGAGAAGGATACTGAGTAAGAGGGTTAAGTTGGTCTGCCTGATGTGCGGCACCGTACATGAGTACGTTCTCCGCGAGCTGCCAGAATGGCCTACATGTAGTCACTGTGGGTCGCGATTCTTAGCACTTGTGAGAAGAGATGACGATGTGAGGCTGGTTAAGAAGATGCTATCATTACTTAGACGAAAGGGTAGTATTGAGCCCACAGACCTTAGCGATGATGAGAAGAGAAGAATGCGTGAGCTACGTAAGGAAGCAGATCTTATTCTTAGCTATGGTAAACGTGCTGTTGTAGCCCTCGAGGCGAGGGGTGTTGGACCTGAGACCGCCAAGAGGATCCTAAGCATTGCTCAAGGATACGACGATCTCTTCAGGCTTATCTACGAGGCTGAGCGCAACTACATAAGGACGAGAAGGTATTGGCATTAAGGGAAGGGTTATCTTAATGGAAAACCGCTAGACTCTTCATAACGCTTCTTCTTCTCCTCGTACTCTTCACGCGTAGATATGGGCCGTGCCGGCACTCCTGCTACAACGGTTTCCGGAGGTACACTCCTAACAACTACTGCACCAGCTGCAACTACAGCCCTCTTCCCTATTACCACGCCAGCCACTATGGTTGCGTTAGCGCCTATCACAGCTCCATCCTCAACTACGGTCTCTACTAACCGTCTGCTAGGGGGATAGACATCGTTTGTGAACACAGCTCGGGGACCTATGAAAACATTCCTACCTATCCTTACACCTCCGGGTATGTACACCCCGGTCTGTATAGACGTTCCAGTACCTACGTGTACGGGACCATCTAGAACTGCATAGCTTCCTATAACGGTATTATCCTCAACTATGCTGTCCTCACGGATAAGCACGTTGTGTCCAATCCTCACGCCCCTACCTATCATCACGCCTTCGTAGATCACCGTTCCGAACCTTACAACCGTTCTAGACCCTATCGAAGCGCCCTCGCTAAGCTCATCTATGAGCTCTACGTAGTCCTGACGCCTCTCCCCAATCAGCTTTAGGAGGATACGTTGCCTCGGGTATCCCACAACAACATTGCTGTCGATGAACGCGCCCTCATCTATGAAGCTGCGCCCAAAAATCAAGGCGTTACGCATGACTACCCCTTTAACCATAGCCCGCCTACCAATGTACATGGCTAACACACGTTTTAAATAATGTCTCGGGGTATTAGGGGTTGGCTGTATGGAGCTCGTGGAGTTTATAAGAGACCTGATAGCTAAGGTAGTTGCGATCGCATGGTTCGTCTTCTTCCTTACATGGCTAATTGGCTGGTCTATTAAAGGCTCGCCCATACCGTTCTCTAAGGTTAGAAGGATCGGACAGGGGTTTGTAGAGGATGCTGTATGGGCAGCATTCTGGCTAGCTATAGGCTCTACAGTGTTCTGGTTCATTAGCTACATAGCCAGCGCTATAGGAGAGGCATTCCCACCACCTCCAAATCCACAACTGCCTTAGGGAGGACGGCGTTGCCGGGGATACCCTATCTTGTAATAGCTTACTACCTGGCAATCCTAAGCTTCTACATAGGTGTTCTCATACTAGCGTTACCAATACCCTTCACTGGTGTTAAGAAGTGGGGACCAAGGCTTATGAGCGACGGTATCTTAGTCATGGTGCTAGCTCTAACATTTAGGGTCATCATGTCAGCTGCTAGCTACATCCAGCACCTGCTGGGAGCCGACTGGGGGAGCTTCATGTCCTTCCAGCAGAACCTGGTCTTACTCCTTGGGTATACAGCAGCAGCGATTATGGCAATCGCGACTGTGTTCAACGCAAATTTCCTAGCGCCTATAGCCTGGAAGTTCTCGGCGATGGTCACTGCGAATGCTCTGCTTCTCTTCGTAGCACTCGTGATCAAGTACAACTATCAGATCATAGCATCTCTAGGCATAGCGCTCATGTCGATACCCTTTAGAATTGCACGGGGGGTAGGCGCAACTATGCTAGCGGTAGCGCTGGTGTTCTTCATAGCACTTCCTCTATACCCCTCCTACCTATCAACAATATTCCTATCCTCCTTCAGTACTGAAGTGGGTACATACATGCTTAGTGGTGAGGTTAAGGCGCGTGGAGGTACCGTAGAATACGGCTATGTAGTTCTTAAGGCATGCGGTATTACGAGGTACTCGCAGATCCGTGGAGGAAGGTTTGTTATGGTGGTTAGTGAACAGGGAGGGTGTGATAACTACGAGGTTCTCGTTGAGGCACCTGGTCACCTATACTACACGGGCATTAAGGTGAGGATGCTAAGCGAGATCTGCGAGGATAATTCGTTGGGGTCTAGGCTAGGGCTGTGCAAGGTCACGATCAAGGTCCCGGGGCTGGTCTTCTCTAGCCAGCACATAGCTGTGCATGCAACAACCGATCTACGGATAGCAGGTGTGGACGAGGGCTCCAACAGCTTGGTCATCACTGCCGAGTGTGTAAATGATGAGGGCTGCACCATGTATATCGATGTGCCTTCGCGGACCATTATACGTAACGTAACGGTTGATGGTACTAGAGTAGCCCTTCATAAAGAGTACGGATGGTACTGGCGTAATATCGCAGGTGCTACGTACTCCGTGCGGTTAGCAAGGGGTGTTCATAGAGTTGCTGTGCAGTTCAGCATTAGCGAGGGAGCCACGATCTTAGAGTCGATAACACGTCTACTCCCAAATCCGTTTAGCAACAGCGATATAGTAATTCAAGCTTGGGATTCTATCGCCAGGCTCATGCTTATGTTCTATGCGCTCCTCATAGGACCCACGAGCTACTTGGCTATTCTGCTCGGCATCTCCTACGGGCTTGCACGCGCGATCGCTAGTTCCGTAGCTAGGTGGAGGCTATGGTGAGAAGCGTTGTTGGCGTTTACATAAAGGCTCTTGTTGTACTATCTCTGATAAACGTTGTTGTAACGCTGATCGAAAGGCGCGGGGTCCTAGACCTAGCTATTGCATTACTGGTACTTCTAGGCTCTTCGCTGCTCTATGCATTTGCAAGGAAGGGCTACGTGCTCTAAAGCTACCTAATCACCTGTGCATGCTCAAACCTCCACCTCGATCTTATACCATGAATCGCCTAGCTCCTTAGACACTATCTCCTCGATTCTCCTCCTAACATAGTTTACATCCGTGTCTGTGACCTCGAACACTATCCTTCTGAACTCTGGTACCACCGCGCTTCTAAAGTTCTTTACCTTGAGCTTTAGATCTCTCTCTATAGCGGCGACTATACGTGATACAAGTTCATCGCTAAACGATACGAGGTAAAGAGTAATGTTCAACGTGTAACACCTAGTATAGAGGGCTGCGTAGCTGTTTTAAAGGTACATGATGAGGGGTGCAAACGCTGAAGGATGATGATGGAAAACCTACTGAGCAGATCCGCTTGAAACAGTCCGTAGCTCAGGAAACGGGTTAGAAGCTCAGAGGTGAGGGGCTCATCACACTCTCAGAACTCGGCAAATTCAGCATCCATCTTGACCATGTCTCTGCGTTAGCTTATTAGCGCTGCGGTTCAGATCCAGAGCGCGGTGGTTGGCATGGGTGGCAGGCAGAGGACTACCCTATTTTGGGAGAGTGGAAAACCTGAGCAGCAGGGGCGTAGCCAGGAAAAGAGCAAGGGTAAGAGGAAGAGGTGAGTTCTAGTAGCTGTGAGGAGGGTTGTGTAGACCTAGACCTCACAGTTTTCGTACCTGTATCCGTACTCGGAACAGAACATAGCCTCGAACTCAAAACGCTAGCTGTATGGGCCGTGTTAAGGGCTGTTTCGATTTTTCGCGTAAGGAATCTGGTGGTCTACCGTGATCCCGATGCCGATCCTAAGGATGAGGAGGTGTTCAGGGCCGTTGGCAGATATCTGCTAACCCCTCCCTACCTAAGGAAGATGCTGGCTCCGCTAATGGCTCCGCTGAGGGCTGTAGGGGTAGCGCCTCCACTAGCAATACCGCCTCACTCTGTGTCACGAGAAGCTAGAGTCGGTGAATTGAGATATGGGGTGGTCATGAGGTGCCCCTTCGCCTATATAGGCGTTAAAAGGCGTTGCATTGTAGTGGATGAGTGCAGAGAGGGCGTTCACCTCTTCAAGGTAGTCTCCCTGAATCCCTTGAAATGTATATTAGCGGATACGCCGCCTAAAGGATTCTATAAAGGACCTGAGCTACTATTTGTAAGCAGCTTGGTTGAGGGTGTCGGGAGGTTCTGTAGGAATAAGCTCGTGATCGTATCGTCGAGAAGAGGCGCACCATTGACCCGCAGCACGGCTAGCAGGCTGCTTCGCTCTAGATCGCTATGCGTGCTCTTGGGCTCGCCAACCCTGGATCCCGATGAGATAGTGAGTACAGAGGGTAAGGAGCTTAGCGAGGTCTTGAAGAGCATTGAAGCCGAGGAGCTGTGGTTAAATACGGCGCCCTGCCAGGGTGTGCGAAGCATAAGAACAACCGAAGCAGTCTACATAACGCTGAGTGCTGTGGTTAACGCAGCTTGCATCCTTTATCGGTAGGGCGGGTTCACCATCGGTTTTGGAAGCCAAGGACAGAGCCGTGAACAATATAAACCTCAGTCCCTCTATCCAAAGGCGGTCTAGAAGAGGGGCTGTCGATGGCGCATAGGAAGACTAATGCTCCTAGAAGGGGTAGTTTGGGGTTCAGGCCTAGGAAGAGGGCATCGAGGCTAGTACCCAGGGTTAAGTCTTGGCCAGAGGTAGTGCTGGAGAAGCCTCAGCCTCTCGGGTTCCTAGCGTACAAGGCCGGGATGACGCACGTAATCATGATCGATGATAGGCCAAACACCCCAACGTATGGCAAGGAGATATTCGCCCCCGTAACCATACTGGAGGCGCCACCAATGGTACCTCTAGCTATACGCGTCTACAGGTTAGTGCCAGGGTATGGCTACCTAACCCTTGGCGACCTCTGGGTAGAGGCGCCCAAGGAGCTGGAGATATGGCGTAAGATACCCACATACTCACCTACCAAGAATAGAGAGGCCCGTGAAAAGTGGCTTAGGGATAACATCGATAAGATAGCACGTGTATCCATAGTAGCAGCTTCGCAGCCTAAGCTCGTAGGCGGGCTCAGTAAGAAGAAGCCGGACCTCCTCGAGATAGCTATTGGTGGCGGTAGCATTGAGGAGCAGCTAGATTACGCCCTTAAGATACTGGGACGCGTGATCAGGGTTGAGGACGTGTTTAGGGAGGGGCAGCTGGTAGATGTTATAGGGGTTACGAAGGGCAAGGGCTTTCAAGGAGTAGTTAAGAGGTTCGGGGTGAAGGAGCTTCCAAGGTGGCACAAGCATAGAAAGGGTAGTAGGCGTGTAGGCTCAAGGAGCCCAACTATAGGAGCTGTATCGGAGGTGCCTCAGGCGGGGCAGATGGGCTTCCACCGGCGGACGGAGTACAACAAGAGGATACTGAAGATAGGGCACAACGGCTTTGAGATTACACCTGCAGGAGGGTTCCCGCATTACGGAGTGGTTAGGAGTACATGGATAATGCTGCAAGGCACTGTTATGGGGCCTCCGAAGAGACCCATAGTGCTTAGGTGGGCAATAAGGCCATCCCTTAACGTACCCCAGCAGCCGCCTAAGATCGTGTATGTAAGCCTCGAGAGTAAGGTGGCGGGGTGATGGGTATGGAGACGCCGGTATTCGAGTACGTAACCCTAGTTGTTGAAGAGCCTAAAGAAGTGCCTGTCTTGTCTCTTGACGGAAGCGTTGTCGGAAACATCAGGTTGCCAAGCATCTTCGGGCTTCCCGTAAGGATAGATCTGATCAGAAGGGCGTTCCACTCAGCGCATACAGCACGCATACAGCCAAAGGGTCGAGACCCGCTTGCCGGTAAGAGGAGGTGTGGCCATTACTGGGGGATAGGCCACGGTGTGGCAAGGCTGCCTAGGCTATGGAATGGACGGGCCGTCTTCGCCCCTAATGTCCGGGGTGGGCGGAGGCAATTCGCGCCGACACCGCTGCGCAGGATACATGAGGAGATCAACTGGAAGGAGATGAAGCTGGCGATACTCTCAGCTCTCGCGGCATCAGCTAAGCGTAGCTTTGTCGTGTCAAGGGGGCACTTGGTGCCCGAGGGGTTAGAGGTCCCCATAGTTGTTGTGGATGAGTTTGAGAGGCTAAGTAGGGTTAGGCAGGTTAGAGAGGTGCTGCAGAAACTAGGGCTATGGAGGGATGTTGAAAGGGCCCAGCTGAGGACGAGAATAAGAGCGGGTAAGGGCAAGATGCGTGGCCGGAGATACGTGACGCCAAAGAGCATACTCTTCATGCTCAGCGATGTCCACGTACCTGTTACGCGCGCAGTTGCGAATCTCCCCGGCGTTGACTACACTACCCCCAGAACTCTAAACATCCTGCAGCTTGCACCCGGAGGTGTGCCGGGTAGGCTCCTCGTAGCAACTAGACAGGCCATCGAGACCCTAGGTGAGCTATACGTGGTGAGAAGGCCATGAGCTCGTTCGAGCCTAGTACTGCAGAGCTCGAGAAGCTCTCCAAGATCATAGTTAGGCTCGTAACAACCGAGAAGGCGTACTGGCTGGCGGAGAGGCAGAACTACTTAACGCTGATAGTGGATAGAAGCGCCAATAAGAGAATGATAAAGGAGGCTGTGGAGAAGCTCTACGGGGTTAAGGTGGTTAAGGTGAACACCATGATCGATCGGCAGGGGCTCAAAAAGGCTTATGTTAGGCTTGCCGAGGGGCACAACGCTCGGGATATACTTGAGAGGGGATTGCCTAGGTAGGCATAGCATGCTATCGGCATCTTTTAGCTCTGTGCTATAGACCTGAGTGTGGTGATAGGATATGGGTAAGAGAATACTCGTACAGCGCATGGGTAGAGGATCACCAACGTTCAGAAGCCCCAGCCACCTAAGGGTAGCGCCTGCGAGGTATCCGCCGCTAACCGAGCACGCGGTAAGAGGTGTGGTTGCTGAGCTTGTCCATGATCCTGGGAGGTGGGTGCCGCTAGCACGTATAGTGCTTGAGGATGGACGTGAATTCTACAACGTTGCTGTAGAGGGCCTGAGGGTTGGTCAGGAGGTAGAGATAGGCCCAGGTGCTAGACCGAGCTTAGGTAACGTGCTTCCACTCCGCGAGATCCCAGAGGGAACGAGGATCTGTAACATAGAGATCAGGCCCGGTGACGGAGGAAAGCTTGCGAGAAGTGCGGGAGCCGCTGCCGTGCTTATAGGAAAGACCCGGGATAAGGCTATAGTCCAGCTCCCCAGCGGAAAGCAGAAGCTACTACCGCTAACCGCTAGGGCAACGATAGGCGTACCTGCGGGTGGTGGAAGGATCGAGAAGCCCCTGCTCAAGGCAGGCGCCGCTTACCACAAGTGGAAGGTCAAGGCTAGGAAGTGGCCACGCGTGCGCGGTGTGGCGATGAATGCAGTATCGCATCCACACGGAGGTGGCAGCCATCAGAGTGAGAGTAAGCCTACGACCGTTAGCAGAAGGGCGCCTCCTGGGAGAAAGGTTGGGCACATAGCTGCTAGGAGAACCGGTAGGAAGAAGGGTGCGCACTAGCGCTCATGATCGCAGAGCTGCCCCAACAAGTTCACTAATATTCTTCGCCCCCTTCTCCCTAACCCATCTCTCAAGGCCTCTGAGCACCTCAGCTACGATCTCCTTACCCTTGAGGGCTAGCATAGAGCCTATCTGCAAGGCGGAGGCGCCGACAGCTATGAGCTCTGCAGCTGATCTCCAGTCGTATATCCCTCCAACACCTATGATTACAGGTTTCAGCTCCCTGTACACCTCGTAAACCACCCTAACAGCTATGGGGTGTATGGGGGGTCCGGAGAGCCCTCCCATGACGTTTGTGAGTACGGGCTTGAGCGAGTGCACATCCACGTACATAGCCTTAACGGTGTTTATGAGTGTTAGACCTGTAGCACCCGCCTCGAGAGCCTTCTCAGAAGACTTAACAACGTTATCGCTTAGCCCTAGTTTCGCATAGACGGGGATCTTCAGGCTCTGCGCAACACTCTTGACAACGCTTCGGACGTTGCTAGGGTCCGACCCTATATCCATGCCGTAGCCCTTCGTATGCGGGCAGCTGAGGTTTAGCTCAACAGCGTTAGCCCCGCTCTCCTCAGCTATCGATGCTACATCTAGGAACTCGTTCTCAGAGGTTCCCCCTACACTGACTACTACCGGAAGCCCTATTCTTCTGCAGGCGCTGACTATGTCGGGTATGCGCTCCTTTCCAGGGTTTGCTAAGCCTACAGCGTTTAGGAAGCCTCCTGAGGGTAGCTCGATTATTATAGGGGCCTCATAGCCCCTACGCGGAGTGGGCGTAATGGTTTTGGTTACTATCGCTGATAGGCCCCACCTATACATCCTATCTATGTGCTCGGGCTCGTAGCCGAGGATGCCGCTGGCATTCATCACAGGATGTACCAGGTCTAGACCGGGTATCCTAACTCTCAGAATGCTTTCTGGCATACACCCCAACACCCTTTCCGATAGGTTTAGACACGATCTCGCCCTCTACGTAAACAAAGTTTCCGTGAACTATTGTAGCTATGGGCTCACCTTTGTAGCGAAGCCCCTGGAAGGGGCTTAGCTTAGCCTTAGAGAAGAACCTATTGGGGTCTACAACGCCTTCACGCTTGAGGTCTACAACTGTTAAGCTTGCAACACAGCCTCTATACGTACACGCGTAACTCTCTAATCCCAGTATGTTGCGTGGGGACTTGTTTATTAGCCTAGCGACTGTCCTGAGCGTAACAACACCTTTGTTCAGAAGTGTCAAGAGTATGCGTAGAGAAGTTTCTAAACCCGCTATTCCAGAGGGGCACTCCTCGAATGGTAATGACTTCTCCTCAAGGGTATGGGGTGCGTGATCCGTGACCCATGCATCTACGAACCCCATAGCTAAGAGCCTCAGCAACTCCTCTACGAAGCACCTAGGCCTCAGCGGAGGGTTGACCTTAGCTAAACACCCAAGCCTCCGCTCATCATCGCTGCTTAGCAGCACGTAGTGCGGGCATGTATCGGTGGTGAATCCTCTACGGCGGGCAAGCCTCAGGAGCTGAGGAGATGTGATGTGGGTTATGTGAGTTCTAGCTGTGGAGAAGCGCGTGTGGTACTCCTCGATACACCTAAGTTCAGCATCTATAGGTCTGCATAGAGCCCTCTTACCCGCGGGACAGCCCTCCCTGATGAGGTTGGGATGTTCGCAATGAACTATGAGTAGCTTACCCGCCCTAGCGACCGCGTCTATCTGGGAATCCGTTAACCGTGGCAGATCCTCGGGATAGAGCTTCATCCCCAACACATCGCCTACGCTGAGCATAGCTCTAAGCTCATCCACATGGGGTGTGAACCCTAC
This sequence comes from Thermoprotei archaeon, assembly GCA_003661865.1. GTDB lineage: Archaea > Thermoproteota > Thermoprotei_A > Sulfolobales > Ignisphaeraceae > QMWT01. Next base: position 7,209 of record QMWY01000001.1, on the reverse strand, counting down.
GTAGACACCGAAATCTACGTAAGATCTGGTGGCTAGGCTATGGAGCTTTGCCCTCAACGCTTCAACGCTGTTTATCCTCGGAACAGTGTTGGGCATGTCGACCACTAGAACCACTCCTCCTGCCGCAGCGGCTTTGGTACCGCTCTCCTCATCCTCCTTATAGTTCAGCTCAAGCCCTCTGAGATGCACATGCATATCGATGGCTCCTGGAAGAAGCACCACACCCGGTCTGACAAGATCTATAGCCTCACCCTCCCTACAAGAGGTGCCGATGCATAGCCTCTTGACGTAGTCGCCATCCACGACTATGGAGACTGTATAGAGTTCCCCATCGAACAGCGTACGTGCGTAGAGTGTGTAGACGCTGCTCTCAGGAATCCTCAAGATGCTTCACCACCTCACTATACCTAAACCCAGGGCCGTCGATGCACAGCAGGTAGGGTGTGCCCCGGATAACGCAGCTACCACACATGCCGATACCGCAGCGCACCTCTGATTCTAGGAGCATTAAGGGGTCCATACCCTTCGCAAGCAGCTTCTTCCCCAAGCTCCTCAGCATGGGCTTGGGGCCCGCAGCGATCACGTCGCTAGGCGTACGCTCCTTGAGTATCCTCATAGCCAGATCTACAGCAGTTCCGCAGAAACCGTAAGTACAGTCGTCACTAGCTACGTGAACATCCATACCCATTGCACTTCTCAGGAAGCTCTCAACGGCGCGGGCGTCAGAGCCCTTAGGCGTACCCCAAGCCACTACAGGTCTGCGACCCATTGAGGCAAGGGCGTGGTAGGTGTATATCAGTGGAGCTAGCCCCGTACCCCCACCGACTAGCAGGGGGTTCTCACCCCTAATCCTATCCAAGATACCCTTGCCGAGGGGCCCCTTAACGGTTATGGCTGAACCCGGGTGTAGCTGGGACATACTCCTAGTACCCCTGCCAACGACCTTGAAGAATATCGAGAATCTCTTGCGGTTGGGCTCCACATACGCTATGCTCATGGGCACTTCCTTAACCCGGGGGATCCATACCATCACGAACTGCCCGGGGCTGCTGTTCAACACGCCCTCAACGAGCTCTATAGTAAGCCACCAGTAGCTATGTGAGACCCTGCGTACACCGGCTACCCTTGCAGGCCTTGGCACACCCCTCAATAGCCGCCGCCCCAGCTACGGGGCTACATAGATATGAGGTCCTCCAGCTCCTCCTGAGTTATCATAGTTCCGCAGTAGACGCATTGAAGAGTGAGGGGCTCTCTCTTAACTACCCTGAAGCGCGTTACCAACCCCTCTCTACGCCTATTAGTTATGCATGTAGGGTTGGGGCACCTTATGAACCCCCTGATCTCCTGAGGTATGGTGACCTTGAGCTTCTTGTACACGGTATAGTTCCTGATGATATTTATGGTTGCCGAGGGGGCTACCAGGGCTATCACGTTAACCTCATCGCTTGTAAGCTCACGTCCCTCGATCTTTATGATGTCCTTACGCCCCAGCTTCTTGCTCTCTACGTTCATGAGCACAGCTGTTCTCAGACCCTCACGCCCGGTGATACCCAGGATCCTGAGCACCAGCAGCGCCTTGCCCGCGGGTATATGGTCTATGACTGTCCCATTCCTTATCTTGGAGACTGTGAGGGATGAGGGTTCTCCTAGGTTCATGGTCTAACACCCGCTATTAGCGATAGGAGAGCCATTCTTACGGGAACGCCAAATGAAGCCTGAGTGAAATAGGCTGCATACCTAGAGCTATCAACAGCCGGCTCGATCTCATCCACTTTCGGCAAGGGGTGTAGGACCTTTAGCTCACGCTTCCCCTTCTCAAGAAGCTTTAGCGTTATCCTGTAGGAGCCCTTAACACGCTCGTACTCTATAGGATCGGGGAAACGCTCCTTCTGTATGCGGGTTACGTAGAGCACATCCACGTCTTCTATAACATCGTCTACGCGGGACGCCTCTTCGAACTTAACACCTCGCTCCCTTAGGGTCTCTAGAACCTCCGGTCTGGCCCTGAGCAGGGGCGGTGACACAAGGTATATTTTCCTGGGCTTGAACAGCGTCAGGCCGTAGATGAACGAAGACGCTGCCCTACCGTATCTGAGGTCGCCTACCACTGCGTAGGTGAGCCCATCGATCGTGCCGAATAGCCTCCTAACGGTGTACAGGTCTAGCATCGCCTGTGTTGGGTGGTGCTGCTTGCCGTCACCGGCATTTATCACGGGGTCCTCCGCTATCTCAGCTGCGAAGAGCGCGGTCCCCTCGTATCTATGCCTTATCACGATGATATCGGCGTAGGCGTCGAGCATTCTTATGGTGTCTGCAAGGCTCTCGCCCTTAGCAATGCTGGTCCCCTCCTCGGATGTGAAACCTATGACCTTAGCTCCTAGTAGCTTGGCTGCGGTTTCGAAGCTCAGCCTCGTACGCGTGGAGGGCTCGAAGAACGCCAGCGCTACAACGTAGTCCTGGAGCAGCGTATATGCGCGCCTATTCCTCAAGTAGTAGTCAGCGACCTCAAACAGCTCCTCGAGATCATTCCTCGTGAAGTCGAGTATAGAGATGACGTCGCGCCCTTGGAAACCCAAAATGCCCAGTCTACTTCTTCACCCCGCCCCGGTATTTAATCTCTGCTCCACTTCTCAACGTACTCCAAAACCCTCTTAGCATCGCTATCGCTTATAAGACTCCTGCTCTTAGCGATGCTTATAAGCCTCCTGATCGTGAGGAGCGCGTAGAACCTCACCCCCATTGATGCTAGGCGTTTCGAAGCGCCCTGCTCTCTATCAACAACAACAGCCACCGCTACCGGGGTGGCTCCCTGCGACTTCAGCAGCTCTACAGCGCTTGCAAGGCTCGACCCCGTTGTAGCCACATCATCCACTATTAGAACCCTACGCCCCTCCACCACGCCCTCTACGACGCTTTCGGTTCCGTGGCCCTTCCTGCTGAGCCTCACGTAGCCGAGGGGCTTGCAGCTTATACACGCCATGTATGTGGCTAGCGGGATCCCTGCGGTTGCCACACCTATGATCATGTCGTAATCGGTATCAACAGCTTTCAGCAGCGCCTCGGCTACTCTCCTTGCCTCTGCAGGGTAGCTGTACAGCCTTCTAAGGTCTATGTAGTAGGGGCTCTCGATACCTGAGGAGAGCTTGAACCTCCCTACCTTGAACATTCCGTACCTCATTATGATCTCTACGAGCTCCTCTAACATGTCTTAACCACCTCCATCTGCTCCTTCCTGATTCTCAAAACGGCGTCTGCTGGGTCGGGAGCTCGCGTAATAGCCCTCCCCACGATCTCGTAGTCCGCACCTGCGCAGAGCGCTGAGCCTGGTCTCGCACCCTGAGCCCCTACACCGGGTGCCAGGATCTTGATGTGCTCTCCTAGTATCCTTCTCCCGCGCTGTATAAGCCTTGGCTTAGTAGCCGGCAGAACCACCCCCCAAGGAGCGACCTCCTTTGCTATACCTAGCAGCTTATCCACAACCGGCGTCATAACCTCCTCGGCGCCGCGATGGCTCATAGCGACCACCAGTATAAGGTCCATGCCCTCACGCTCACAGGTTCTCTTTAATGCGTCGAGGGCGTCCCTAACACCTACGAAGCTATGGGCTATAACACCCCTTACACCCGCCCTAGCAAGTGCTGCGGCACTCAGTGACATGACAAAGCCTATATCAGCCAGCTTAAGGTCCGCGATCACGCTGCTCCCTCCTGTAGCAGCGGTGAGCTGCTTAACAGCATCCACACCCGTTCTGAGCAGCATTGGGAGCCCTATCTTGAAGCCCGATACGTACTCGCGGGTCTTCTCAATTATTCCGATGCTCCACTTGATGGGGTCCTCCTCCAGAGGAGGATCAAGAGCCACAATTAGGGTCAATGAGCCCGCAACAACTCTCTGCGTAATTGGGATTAAAAGTATTTACGCCTAGGCGCTACTTCAGTGCTACGAAGAGCGTGCTCCTCGTAGCCTTTAGTCCGGGCTCTCCGTGCTTAGTTATCTTGGTCGTAGGTGCGAACTCCCCTAGGTAATGACCTATCATCTCAGGCACGATCTTGACGGGTACGAACTCCTTACCGTTGAACACAGCTATAGTCAGCCCAACCATTATGGGCAGTACTATCATGTCCCTGACATGGGTCTTGATCACCACGTTCTTGCCCTCCGCCAGCGCCTTCCGCGCCTTTATCACCTTCTCTAAAAGCGTTCTCTGCTCAGGGGTGAATCCCCGACGAAGACTCCTCCTTGCCCTAGCCGGTAGTAGCTCCACTAGCTCATCCATAGGCATCTCAAGCAGCTCCTCCAAGGTCTTGCCGCGGTACCTAAACTTCCGCCACTCCGGCGGGATCTCCCATCCCTGCATCGCCATTCGGCAGCACCACCCAGAGCTCTAGATTTATCAACGCCTTAAAACTCTCTATGAAAGCCGAGGAGTGCTATGCGTGTGTTGATGACTGTGTATGGCGCGTTCAGTGAGGAGGGGGAGTACAGAACCTATTACGACCTTGTATTCACGGATCTAGGGCTCTTCATAGTGTTCCTAGGGAGGATGCCACGCATATTCAAGCGTCGACCACCTCTGCCCCGGGGTATTGAGAGGCAGCTGCTCCGCGTATACAAGGAGAGGTTCAGGGAGGCGTACAACAGTAAAGGACTTAACGAGCTTGTGAGAATGGGTAGAGCAAGGTTCGTGCGCTGGAGCGAGATTAGCTACGTGGTTATCAAGGAAGTTGGGATACCGCTACCACCTGTTCTGAGGAGAGCCTCTGGTGATGAGAAGGAGAGGGTACTCATGCTAGCTCTGGCCATGGGTAGGGACATGCCTAGGTTCTACACCAGTGTTAAGATACGTGAGGGCATCAAAAGGGCGTTAAAGAGTATAGGTGTGGAGCTCAGGTACAGCTAGTGGTGTGGGCGTATGATAGTTGTGTTCATGAGGCATGGGCGGGCGGAGGAGAAGAGAGCTGGTGTTAGCGATGAGGAGCGTAGGTTAACTGATGGGGGTCGTAGGGATGTTGAGCTGATCGCGAAGCTCCTGCCGCCCGTAAGGATTGTGTACACAAGCCCCCTTAGGAGAGCTGTCGAAACGGGCGAGATCGTGGCTAGGGTCCATGGGGCTGAACTACGAGTGGTTGATGAGCTGAGACCCGGAACGACCCTTGCAAAGCTACTAGGGCTTGGTTTAGGTGATCGTTCGCTGCTTGTAGGGCACGCGCCGAGCATAGAGGATGTTGTAGAGGAGCTGCTAGGTTTCAGAGTACGGATGCCTGCAGGCTCAGCTGCTGTACTCTCCGCTCAGGAGCTTGGTAGGGGTAGTGGCGAGCTTCTAATGTTCCTAACGCCACGTATCGCTCGGGAGATCGTCGATAGGCTAGCGCTCTAGATGCTAAGGGCCGGGATGCAGGGTGCATAGGCTCCGGTTGGTGCTCCACGGCTGTCGCTCAGCGTTATTAAGGAGTCGCGTAGTTGGGCTTCTAAGCGAGGTATTTCCTAGTCTTGAAGTCGGGGAACTCCTACTCATAGACGCACTGCCTACGTACCTCTACAACGGGTTTCGCGATCAGCTACGTGCGGATGCTGTAGCGGTGTACCTTGCTGAGAGGTATGGGGGTGATAGCATAGTTTTAGGGGTTACGGATATGGATGGGTACGTACCTGGGCTGAACTTCGTTTTCGGAATAGCCATGCCCACGATTGCGACTGCCGTGGTGTTCCTGTACAGGCTAGCCACACCTAATAAGGATTTGTTCGAGTCACGTGTGCTCAAGGAGGTCCTTCACGAGCTCGGGCACCTATTCGGTCTCGATCACTGTGGCAGTCCGAGGTGCGTAATGAGGTTTAGCAATACCGTGATGGAGGTGGACTACAAGCAGGCGGTGTTTTGCAGAAGGTGTGCAGAGAAGCTTAGGCTAAGGGGCATTGAGGTTTCCCAAGAGTACGTGCTGCCTTAAGCGCCTCACGCCCCCTCCGCACGCATCAACGCCATTCGAAAAGCATCGCCCAGAACCCCAGGAGAACCCCGCGCAGGTAGGAGCCGCGCGTTCTGCGGAACAAGTCTCACCAGCTTTCTCAGCGAGTGAAGGGCCTTAGCAAGACCGAGGCCGGGCTCGGCGCCCACGGTACCATTGCCTAGGAGGAGATCGCCTGTGAAGACGGTGTTTATCTGTGGTATGTACAGGGATAATGAGCCTGGGGTATGGCCAGGAGTATGGATGAGCACAAGCTCGTAGCCTGATACTACGAGTACGGAGTCTCCCGTAAGAGCTATGTCGGGTAGGGGATCGCGCCACCTAACGCCAGCGACCTGGGCAAGTATACGTGAGTTGCGGTATGTAGAGAACTCCCCTACGTGCATAACGATCTTGGCCGAGAAGGTCTCGCGTATATCTTCGGCATCGGCAGCGCTATCGAAATGGGCATGCGTTAGGATAACGTATCGCGGCATTGCAAGCCCCCGATCCGCTAGGTACAGCACCTTGTAGAAGCCCCCGGGCCCTGGGTCTACGACTATGGCGTCGCCTCCTCTTAAGATGACGACGTACATGTTGCTCCTAAAAGGACCCACTACAAATCGCAGAACATCCTCTGTCATGGCCTCCCAGGTAATCGCCCCCTATAACACCGTTAATACAACTCCTCTTTATAATCCCCAGCGCGAGAAGTAAGACTAGGTATGGTGGGTGAAGGAGGATGGCACCTCCCCTAAAGAGGGTCGATGAGTACACGTGGGTCATACCGAGAGATTACAAGAAGTGTATGCGAGTTGATGCAGTGATTTTCGCGGACGAGTTCCTGCTGAGGAAGATGAGGGAGGATAGAACGCTTGAACAGGCAGCTAACGTCGCATGCCTACCCGGGATACTTGTCGCGTCCTACGTGATGCCTGATGGGCACCAAGGCTACGGCTTCCCCATAGGTGGCGTTGCCGGGATGGACTTCGAAACAGGGGTCGTTAGTCCGGGGGGTGTAGGCTACGACATTAACTGTGGTGTTAGGCTCCTGCGCACAGACCTCACCGAGAAGGAGGTGAGGCCTAAGCTCAAGGAGCTCCTAGAGACGCTATTCCGTAACGTGCCTAGTGGTGTCGGCGCTACGGGCAAGCTAAGGCTCACCCGTAGCGAGCTGGACGAGGTCCTAACCGTGGGGTCGAAATGGGCCGTTGAGAAGGGCTATGGCTGGGAGGAGGACCTGGAGCACACGGAGTCGAAGGGGAGG